>NZ_AP024597.1:2692500-2958410 GCF_019704315.1 Stygiolobus caldivivus
TTAGGGAAAATAAAAGGTTAGAAGTAGAGCTACCTGAAAAAGCTACAGTGAGGGATTTGCTCAAGAAGATCGGTTATCGGGTTCAAGGTAGCGTAGTTGTCAAAGACGACGTACCGGTGATCGAAGACGAAAGATTAAAGGACGGCGACACAGTAAAGGTATTTTTAGCTGCATCTGGTGGTTAGGAAGTGAGTAGTGTTAATATAAAAGAGATTTTGAAAGAGAAGAGGACATGGTTAAACGGAGTGAAGAGCCCTAACCCGGAAGAGAGGGCAAAAGCATGGGAGATGATCAGGCTCATAGTAGATACTGGGAACGGTAATGAACTCAGGAGTTACCTAGGATATTTACGTTCTCTACTTTGGCATTCCCTACAAGGGGTAAGAGACGACGCATGGGAGAATATTGATCTATACAAAAAACTACTTGTAAAAGGTGTAGAGAGGGGGCTAATGGCTAATTCTGATAGGATTAAGTGGTCAGCTTGGTCTAAGGTCATCGATATGGTTAACATGGGTATTATTTCCAAGGATCAAGTGATCCAGTACCGACATTCTTATTGGAGGCTGCTCAGGAGTAGGTGGGTGACTATAAGGAAAAAATCGTGGAGACTATTTGTAGACCTTGTAGAATACGGGATTTTTCAGAACAAAGATAAGGAAAGGTTTAAAGAGTTTTTAAGGCACAAGAAGGCTAGCGTTAGGATTTATGCATGGGAAGCCACTATAAGACTTATGAGATTAGGGTTTATCTCGAAAGATGAAGTTATGAGCGAGATAAAGTATCTAACAGAATTAACCGCATATGAAAGTAATATTAAGAAAAGAGCGGAAAAAGTCCTAAAAGGGCTTAAGAGTTGAAAGTAGCTATAGTAGGCGGAGGTATAGTAGGGCTATTTACCGCGTACTATCTATCTAAAGAGAATGTAGACGTTACAGTATTTGAGAAAGCCTTTTTAGGAAATGGATCTGTGCATGCTGCAGGGCTGATAGAACCTTATAGGTTTGACAAGATAAACAGCTTATCTATGATTAAAAAGATGATGAAATATAGAAGTATAGGGGTAACCAATATACGTTCTGTCAATGCGAACTGGCTGTTCTCGTTAATCGCTGAACTGAATAAACCGGCTCCTCCGGAAGCGTGGGAAATAATGAGGTTTATGGCCTCATATTCTCTTAAAGAATATAAGAGGATGGCAGAAGAAAGAAATGATTTTGATTATGAAGAAAACGGTCTACTTGAGCTCTACTATGACAAGTCGTCCTTAGAAAAGGCCGTCGAAGAAGAGAAAGGTAATCCTTTCAGGCCTAAGTTTGAAGTAACTGATGTGAAAGGATTTGCAGGCGGAATATATTTTCCAGAGCTCTCTAAAGTAGATACCTTTAAGTTCATAAATAGGATGGAAAGAGAGTTAGATAACGTCAGGGTGATAATTAAGGAAGTAAAGAAAGTAGGGATTGATGGGACTTTGGAAGGGGCTAAATACGATAGAGTCGTCCTTGCCTCGGGTGTCTCGTTAAGGAACTTAGGTCTACCGATAACTGCGTTTAAAGGGTATGGATATAGGGTTAAGGGTGAAGTGGAAATAAAGTACCCTTTTGTGTTAGCTGAATACGGAGTAGCCGTAGCCAAGAACTCAGACCACATAAAAATTACCGGTGGGTTTGACGCTGATTTCTCTGAGGACTCTAATAGGGCTGAGTTCTTTCTCGGTGTCGCCTCAAAAGTAGTAGGGGTTAACTATGTCTACGACCTGACAATGGGTTATAGACCTTGTTCTCCCGACGGGTTTCCCATCATAGGGGAATACGAGAACTTAGTGTTTTCTACTGGAGCATGTAGGCTAGGTTGGAGCTTTGCTCCAGCAATGGGAAAGATGACCTCGGATATGGTGTTGGGTAGGGCAAAAAGTTACGGTTATCTATCCCGCTATATAAGTGGAAGAAATTTAAGAGTGGACACAACATAGTATCATATGACTATTGTTAAGTCAGATCTACTAAAGAGGTTAATGGACGCTAAAAAGTTCTTTCTCGATGGATATATAGATGAAGGTGTAAAGATAGTCCAGGACGTCCTTAAATCCTCACCGCAGAAGGAGGAGTATAATTGGTTTATTTGCAATTTAATAGAGAGCGTAGATTGTAAGTATCTATTCCCTGTATTAGATAGGATATCTTCTAGTTTTGATATATCGAAGTGTCAGAACGTTAAGAACGTAGTAATGTGTGGTATATTACAGAATATCTATAACTCTCACGTAGACTTAGCGCTGAATGTCCTCGTAGAACAAGGCAAGAGAGATAGACTAGAAGATATAACTAAAGAGGTCTTTAAAGTTAACCCTGAAGTAAACGGGGAGATCTTGTACAAACTAGCTGAGGCACTTAGAAAGGTAGGAGACGAGAAGACTGCTACGGTACTCCTAAACGAGGCGTGTAAAAAAGGTGTAAAAGAAGCTTGTTCCAATGCTGTAGTCCCTCCCCCTAGGTCTGTTATGTAACCTCTATTATTTTCCACTCTATATTTTCTTCAAATTCTTTTCCTATTTCATAAACTATAACACTTACGTCCTCGAAAAGCTCAGGGTATATTCTGTTTACAAAAATCCTAATTTCACTGCTATTATTGTCGATTTCTATTCTCTCTACGCCTCTTATAGAAACCAACTTTTCCTGAAGTTCTTCTACAAGGGACTTTAATTCCACGTCGTCCAGTCTAAATTCGGGTTTTTTTCTTACGAATGCAACTATCTTGTTTTTATTCTTGTCATAAGCCACTTTGATCAGGTCTTTTCCCAGTTTTTCTCTCAATTCAATAAATTTCAGGGCAACCGTATAGGTCAAGTCATTGTTTCTTAGTTCCATCAATCTGTCTGATAATTACCGCGTCGGTTATATCTTTCCATGAAATCTTATACCCTAAATATTCCAGTACCTCTACGATATAATCTCCATATTTGGCACGTAAGGCTGACAGTTTTTGTCCGTTGAAGTCAATGTTTTTTAATTTTTCAAGAAAATCTTCCCTTATATAGTAGTTTTTCAAGAAAATATACCCTTTAAACTGTTTGAGGTTTTTCCTAATTAATTCATGAGGTATATGTAATTTTTCTGCTATCTCTTTAATGCTAATAACATCTTTTTCCTCATCAAGTGTATAGTCTACTTTCACGTTTTCTAACCTTTTTCTTTCTATTTCTTTAAGCCATTTATATACTTTCATTACATCAACTTTCCTCTTAAATTTTATTATATTATCACCTTCATAGTCACCCAAGCTTAGTTCTTCGTTTAGGAGGATTAAAATAGGGTCTTTTACCTCCTTTAGTTTCTTTATTTTTTCTTTAATATAATCTTCTGTCCAAAACCCCACTATTTCTATATAGACCTTCAAATCGTCTTTTTGAGCTAGAAAGTCTGGGATAAATATTTTATTTCCTACTACAAGAGGTTCTGGTTCTCTAAAGAGCTTCCAACCTGTGGACAAAGCTGAAAATTCATAGAAAAACCTTTCTTCTACAGAACTGTCAAATAGCTTTTCGTCTTCTCTCATTTCTTTCTGTATATTATTATAGTCTTCTACTTCCAGCTTATATACCCTTTTCCTTTTTTTACCTAGTACTAGATCTGCTTCTATCCTCCAGTGCCCTGTAGATACAATAAACGGGACTAAAACAGCGAAGTTCCTGCCGTATTTTTCATTCATTTTTAATAATGTAGCAGGACCTATGAATTCAAGCCTTAGCGGTTTATAGGCGAAGTACATTAACCCTAACCATTTAGCCTTCCTTATTATTTCCTTCCAGTCAGAGGAGACGGCCACTGATAGCTTGTAAGCTTTAAAGAGAAGAGTTTGCAAAAGAGATAGGTTATATGTTTTAATTAGTTGGTCTGAAGTTATGGCAGGTAATTCCACAATTTTCTTTTCATCGTCTAGGTCTGAAAACATAAATTTTATAGGGTCTATTCCGAGCTCGTTTTGTATAAGTTTGATTATCTTATCTCTTTCATCACCTTCTAAAACCGGTCCTCTCTCGAATAATTTCTTCCTTATAATTTTGGGATCTATGGGTGAATCTCCCTCGAATTTTATGAATCTTGTAGCTGTTTTAAACAGACCTCTTACCAGCTTATAATCATAAATTTTTTCTAAGTATTTTATCTCCTCTTTTACCTCACCTAGTGTTAAACCCGTCCTAAACATGGAAAGAATTTCATTAGCTATTTCTTGGTCCTCACAGAACAACGGAATTACCCTATTCCCTTTTAGCTTAAATCTCGCAAGAGACCAAGGTAACACATTTAATATGCAATGTAGAAGATAAAAATGATTTGGTAACCCTGAGGTACTTTAAGGGATTAATCGTCTGTGACGCTTACGCTCCAAACACTAAGTGGTCTGATGAACTAAAAGCTTACATATCTTACGCCTACAAATACACTGAGATAAAAAAGTATTTTAGAGAAGAAGGAATAGACGTGACAGACGAAGTATTTAACTCCGCTCCGCCTTTTCCTGCTATAACCGATGAAATTAAGTTAAGAGATTACCAGTTTGAAGCATTGAAAGCATGGATCTCCCACGGTAAAAGGGGGATAATAGTATTACCGACCGGTGCGGGAAAAACAGTAGTTGCCCTAAAGGCTCTAGCTTCCCTTAGAGAGTCGACACTTATAGTAGTCCCGACTATAGATTTAATGCACCAGTGGGCTAATTCTATTAGGGAATTATTAAAGGCTGATGTAGGTGAGATAGGAGGAGGAGAAGATAAGGTCTCTGGTATCACTGTAATTACTTACGACTCAGCCTATACTAGGGCAGAAGAACTAGGCGACAAATTCTTCTTCATTATTTTTGATGAAGTCCACCATTTGCCCTCCGAGGGGTACTCTTTGATGGCAAAAATGTATGCAGCTCCCCATAGGCTCGGTCTGACTGCTACTCCCGAGAGAGAAGACGGTAAACACGTCTTATACCCTGACCTAGTGGGACCAATAGTCTATAGAAAAGGAGTAGAAGACTTCGCAGGGAAGTATATAGCGAGTTTTGATATTAAGAAAATATATGTTAAAATGACAGAAGAAGAGGAGATAAAATACAAGCAGCTGAGGCAAAAGCTGAGGAAATATCTTGAAAAGAAACACATTACTTTACGCAGTTTAGATGATTTCAATAAGTTAGTTAGGTTGGCTTCAAAGGACAGAGAAGCTAGAGAAGCCTTGTTAGCCTGGCATGAGTCTTTACGCATAGCAGTAAATTCTAAAGCTAAAGTTGAAAAGTTGAGGGAATTGCTGAAGGAATTTAAGGACGATAAGGTGATTATCTTTACAAGGGACACTCAATTAGCTTATGAACTTAGTAAGCTTTTTCTGATACCAGTTGTTACCTATAAGACGAGTAAAGACGAAAGGAAAGAGATACTCCAAAAGTTCAGGAAGGGGACCTATAGAGTTATCGTAGCTTCTACAGTATTTGACGAGGGTGTTGATGTCCCTGATGCAAATGTGGGGATAGTCTTAGGGGGTTATGGTACTAAAAGGCAATATTTGCAGAGACTAGGTAGGTTATTGAGGGGTAAAGATAAGAACGCTCTCTTGATAGAAATTATAACTAAAGGTTCAGCAGACTATAGGCTCAGCAAGAGGAGGAGTTTCAGTACATAATACACCTTGAGGATCCCGTCGGTTTATAGCAAAATAAGTATCTACTCAGAAATAATTGTATTAGATATGTTTGGATAAAAGTATATAAATAGGGATACCAATAGGAGAGTTAATGGATGGAATAGATAAAAAAATTATTCTTGCATTATTTAAAGATGGCAGGATATCGCAAAGGAAGATAGCTGAGGACGTGAGCCTATCAGCTACGTCTCTGAACTACAGGTTTAATAAGTTAATAGAAGACGGTATAATTAAGTCCTTTAAAGTAACTATAAACCCTAATTTCTACAATAAGTTCTATGCGTTTGTGTCCTTTAAGAACTCAAGAGACTATATTTCACCATTTGTAAATGTTAGAGTAAGATGCTTAGAAGAACTTAACGTCTATAGGATTCAAGGGGACTCGTATAATGACCTTACGGATAAAATAGCTACCATGAGCAAAGAGCTGGGAGAACCTCAAATGACCTATATACCAGAACAAGTACCTGTTAAACCTTCCGGTGTAGATATTGAAATAGTGAAAGAGTTAATGAGGGATCCTAGAGCAGAACCCAGTGATATTGCCAAGAATATTAACATTCCCACAAAGACTATTCAGCGTAGGATAAGTGCACTTATAGGTAAGAATATAATAAACGTAATACCAATAGTAGACTTATCTAAAGCTGATATTGTAGTATTTGGAATATTCTCTAACCTAATATCAAAACTAGAGTTACTTGAAGGCTGCAAATTCCTTTCCTTCAAAGACGGTGATAGAGGGATTACAGTCTGTGCCGTAGAGAACATTAAGGTAGCGGATAGTTATGTTAAGAAAGTTAGAGAGATAGATAATAGTGCGGAGATAATGATAGCGACTGAATACGACATTTATAATGACAGCGCTATGAAAGAGTTAGAAGATATAGAGAATAAAGCTATTACTTCTATTAAGTAATTATCATTCTTTTAATGTGACGATTATTACATATTTATAATTTTATTTAAAATAACCTTATAAGTAGATACTTCTCCCAACTATTCAGAACAGGTTGAAGCTTAGTATATTGTTAATAGTCGTGTCCTTATTACTTCTTCTTTTAGGGATATCGCTTTCGGTATACGCTGTTCAACAAAAATTTGTCGAACTTTACAATTTTGGTTATGGAAAATTAGCGTCTCCGCCGGAAAACTGGCAAGACTGTTATTGGGCTATATTAGTCAGGGGGTATCCTAATGCGACAATTTTCTACGACAATCATTTAATTCAACTTAATAATATATCTAATTATTCTCTCCCATCACCTGGATATTATACTTATATTATCAGCGGATATATTCAACCATATGCGTTTCTTTCTCCATTAAGTATGTTTATGACCTTAACGGGTACCTTAATAGGGTTTAAGGGGACTACTCTTTTCTTTCAAGAGAGAATTTTAGGGGAGGACTTAGTAAAGGGATATGCGGTAGGTGGCTCACTAAGCCGCTATGTACTAAAGCGGTTGAGCAGTGCTCTAGTATCTTTATCCATAGTGTTTATATTGATTGTTGTTCTAGAGTATTTTCACGGTAGAAACCCTTACTTATCGCTGTTAGAATTCCTAGAATTTAATGCAGGCATTTCATCATATTTCAAAATAGATGCTACGAGTCTGATTTTGACCTCATTGGCTTATACTGCAATGTTACTAGGTATCTCTTTCTCGCTCACCGTCTACTTAAGCGCTTTCTTGGTAATCTATGGGCTTGAAAACCCTTTAGTAAGTAAGATCATGGACAAGTGGAAATACATAGGATCAGCATTAGCTTCATGGGTGTTTGCGATGATTATTATATACGCTCTCCATTTTTTCACCGGGCTATTACCTTATGGTACTCCTAAAGGTGAAATATTACCCTATCTGGTGATGCCCGTAATATCCTTATTTTTCCCCTTCATAGGCATTTTCGCAAATAGAATGCTTTCAACAATTCCCAAGTCGACGGCGTCTGTAAAGGGGCTTGACAAAAAAGTTATAATATATCGTCATGTACTTGGAAATGCTACTGTAGTTATGCTTTCAACAATATCATCAGCCTTCGTGGAGATGCTCTTAGCCGAACTGTTGGTTGAAGGGATCTTTCAGTGGCCTGGTTTCGGTTTACTCCTTAAATACGCTGTATTTAATGGGGACTATAAGGTAATTGAAGGTTCTATGTTAACGTATTCCACGTTAACAGTCCTCTCTAACTTCATTACAGACGTAGTTTACGGTATTCTAGACCCTAGGGTGACGAGGTAATGAGAAGGAGGTTCCTGATCGCCCTCTCTATCTTCGTTATAGTACTAGGACTCAGCTTGTTCTTTGATTTTTACACACTCCCAAAAGGTAAACCTCTACAGCCTCCATCTTATCAGTACCCTTTAGGGACTTATATAGACGGGAGTAACATGATCAACGTTAACGCTAAGGCTATTGTTAATACCTTGTTATTTGGAGGACTTGTGGGGTTAGGAGAGGTCTTACTAGCTATCACTTACGGTAGTATAGCAGGTGCTTATGGGGGAGTAGTTAGGAGCACCATGGTCAGAGTAATAGACGCGTTAAACTCGTTACCGAGGCTCCCGTTACTGTTATCTGTTGCTCTCTTTTATGGTATCCCAACTGGAAATTCCCTGAAGGCTAACTTTTTCCTTACAATACTGATTGTAATGCTTACTGGGTGGAATATATATGCAAGGCAAATAACAGAGATGGTCTACGCTTCGTCAATTGGTAAGTCTACAAGAAGGGTAGTAGGTAAGGTAGATCTAGGCTTAATACTCAAGAATATGAAAAGACAGGCAACAAACCTTTTAATACCTAGCTCAATTGACGGTATTTCAACTTATACCGGAATGGGAGTTATAGGTGGTGTAGGAGACCCTAATTATCCTACACTTACGACTTTGCTTAATACAGCCTCACATTTATTGTATGACTGGTGGATGTTTTTAGTGCCCGCAGTTTTCAGAGGAATAGTGTTAGTAATACTCCTTGTCTTAGGCGACGAGGTAAGGAGGTTGTAGCGGTGCTTGAATACAAATGCTTAACAGTGGGTAAGAAATTGAGTTGTTTTACGGCAACAATCAGGTCTCATACGGGTATATTAGGTCAAAGAGAAAGCGGTAAGGAGGAAATCATAAAGGCGACCTTCAGGTTGATAAAAGCTGACGGTGAAGTCAAGCTAGATGGTGTAAATATTCTAGGTATGAAAGATGAAGAGTTTAGAAAAATATTATGGACTAAGATAAGCTGGGTTCCATATGACGTAATGCAACTCTTCAACCCGATCTATGATGTAGCTTCTCACTTTGTAGAGATTTTTATAAGTCACGGACTAGGTAATTCTGATTATGCGTTAGATGTCGCAAGAGAGTTTTTGAAAATTTTAGGGCTTAACCCTGAAGAGGTACTTAAGAGTTATGTATTTCAGTTATCTCCCTTAAAGTTAAAGAAGACTGCTTTGGCTCTCGCTTTATTTACAGAACCTGAACACGTCTTGGTTGATGATATAGAGTACGGTATAAGTGAAATAGATCAGATCCAAGTCGTGAATTCAATAATAGATGTTATGTCTACTACGTCAAGTATATTCCTTATCTCGGATAATGACCCTGCCGTTTTATCCCGCGTGGCAGATCACTTCATTGTCCTCTATAGAGGTGAGATATTAGAGGAAGGAGATAACGTCCTTGTAGACCCTCTTCACCCTTATACCATCGATGTGCTTAGGGGGTATGTAGCCCCTGAAGGATACCTTTCAGACGGGTGTGTATACGCAAATTCTTGTTATTATTCTTCTGTAAAGTGTATGTTAAAAAAACCAGAAATGATCAAGATAGGAAATAGGGTGGTAAAGTGCCATCTTTACCCAAATGTATAACTTTAAGGCTAAGTTCAGTGTATGGGGACTTTGTTAAGGACGTGAACCTAGAGGTCTCTAGAGGTGAATTTGTGCTGGTTGTTGGGGAGTGGACTAGAGGTCTTGAGGAGTTATCTAAAATGCTCACCGGAGAACTTAAGCCTAGAAAAGGTAAAATTTATCGTAATTTTGATAAGAGGGAAATAAGGCTGATTACCAGAGAAATAATAACAAGTGAACTAAGAATAAAAGATATTTTAAGACTATATGAGAAAAAATTTGGTAAAAGTGAGGGTATTTGGGTTAAATTACTATTAGGTACAAAGATCTCAGAGGATCTCAAAATTAGTGAACTTGATGAAATTAATAGGTTTAAATTGGAGCTTTTGACGATATTTTACGGCAATGTAAAACTTGTAGTAGCCGAAGATTTCCTAGGTACTATTGACACTCAGTTTAGAGAATATGCATTAAAATTACTGTTGAAAACTATTAAAATTAAATCAGCTAGTTTAATCCTTTTCAATTCTTCAATCATCCATGAGCATATCTTTAACAAAATAGTCGTATTTTTCGGAAATGAAATAGTAGAAGAGACGTCTGAAGGCGAGTTCTATCACCCTTACTCTTTGCTTCTCCAGAACGCGAAACTCACCATAGGTAAATTTAGGGAAAAAGTAAATTTTAGTGAGATAGGCGATCCTTCACCCCATGGGTGTCCATATCACCCTTATTGTAATTTCATAAAGAAAGAGATAAAGAAGATGTGTTACACTGTGAACCCTAATTTATTCAATGTAAAAGGTAACAAAGTAAGGTGTTGGATATATGAAAATTTTAAATAATAAAAATTTATATTGATTTTTTAAAATATAAGACATAATGTAACTAATGTTTACTTAAACTTTAGTAGTAAAACTTAAATTCGGTGTCGAACTATTTTTCCAAGCTATGACCGAGCATAGGACAAATTTAATATATACCGCAATATTTCTAGTTTTAATTACAGTATCTTCAAGAGCTACGAATAATATGGTGACCACTACGGTGCCACTTTTAGGGAAATACGTGTTGCATTTCTCTAACACTGTCGTAGGTCTGTTATCCACCGTTATTTTTGCCTTTACTTTCCTATCAACTTCTTATATTAACCCGTCACTGAATGCTACGACCAGAAAACGTGTGTTCATAATCTCTAATGGGTTTATAGTTTTGTCATTACTCCTCTATTATTATTCCAGCCCTATGACTGTATGGATATTATCGGCGGTAGCTGGGCTTGCCTTCGGGCTCGTAATGCCAAACCTAATAACTGCAGCGAGTTTAGCAAACGATAAGAAATCTGCGGAAAGGCTTCTAGCACTTTATTCTACTAGTTTAAGCCTTAGCCTTATAATAGGCCCCGCATTAGAGACCTTCCTCTTGACAAAGGTAGGATATAGGGAGATATTTCTCTGGTTTATTCCGTTAGCCCTAATCGCATTTATCCTATCAGCTAGGCTAAAGTTTCCGGACGTAAAAAGGGAAGATAAAGGTATAGCGATACTACGAAACAAAGGTTTTATCTCATCAGTATTGTCAATAACTACCTATAATATACCGTTTGCAGCTTTCACGACGTTCTTAGCTATTTTAGCTAAAGAGAGGTTTAACATACCTGACTTTGAGGCTTACTCTGTTTTCCTACCGTTTTTCACAATATCTTTCCTTACAAGATTGTCAATGACAATAAAGCCGTTTAGTAACCTCAAAGTACCGCTCGTAATCTCAATTGGTATTACTATCATAGGTTTATTAGGAATACTGTACGCCCCTTCCTATACTGCTTTCTTAGCAGTTATAGCACTATTAGGTATTCCTCATGGCTCTATATTCCCTATGTCTACAATAATGATAAGTAGGGCGACAAGTATTGCTGAGAGAAATGCTGTAAATTCCTATTTCTTAGCATACAATAATATTCTGTTCCTCGCTGTCCCTGCAATAGTAGGGTTTATATCTACCTTTATCGGGTTGACATTGACTATGACGTTACTAGTGATCCCGGTATTTATAACTGCGTTAATGTTCTTCAGTAAGTACTGGAATGATGAGATTTTAAAGGGTTAAAAAGACATGAGTATTGCTGATAGTATTATTATAAAAGAACCGAATAACTGTAAGGCAGAGAGTACTTGGTGTAAAATGAAAAAGGCTAGGATGATCGTAAATACAGGCTCTAGGGTAGAAATCACTGTAGCAGTTATTGAGTCGCTTTTTTCCATACCTCTATAAAAGAAATAATACGGAATAAGGGTTGCGAAAAATGATAAATACACACCTACGTAGACTGAGCTTAGACTAAACCCTGAAGGATCAAGAAGCAGGAAAATCAAGGAAAAGGGGAAACTCCAGAGAGACTGTGAGGCTAAGATTTCCACGTTACTTTTCCCCTTCAGCTGGAGCCTCCTCGACTGGACTATAAGTAAAGCATAAGTTAGTCCTGAAGCTAGACCTAAGTACAAGTCGTTTATTGTTATCCGAGAAAGGTACATTATATAAACGCCTAAAAAGACTGAAAAACTAGCAATAACCTTTTTTGCGTTTATTTCCTCATTTTTTGTAAATATAGAGGCCAGCAAAACCCAAATTGGCGCCGTGTATAGAAAGACTGCTGAAAGTGATGCACCTAAATAGTTTATTGTATAAATATAAGTTTCATAAAATGCTATGGCAATGACACCCAATAAAAGGGACTGAAAATCTATAAGCCTTCTTATTCTAACTAAGGGTAGGATAAAAAGTGAGGACACAAGGGACCTCATCATCACGACCTGAAACGGGTTTGCCCCTATTCCGTAACCTATTTGGACTGCTATACCTATTGTCCCCCATAAGAATGATGAGACCACTAGGTCAACTATTCCCTTCTTTAGCTTCACTAATAAAGTAATAAGAGTGAAAAGTAATAAGCATATTGTGAATTGGGGTAAGATATTTGGACTAATAGGAGCTATCATACTTATTCTAATATTTTTCAACAACCTTCGTATAGAACTTCATTACGCTGTCTTACAAGTTAGTTATTTTGAAAGTTTTAAGAATTTAAACGTGAGCATTATCAATGCAAATGCATCGGATATCGTAGTTAAAGTAACGAATCCTCTGAACGTCCCAGTGACAATATGTAATATCACGGGTAAATACTTAGCCTTTTATAGACCCGTAATAGTCCCACCCTTAAGCGAAAAGAACATTACGATAGGTATAACGAACTATACCGCTCTGTTCAGCAGTATTAGTAATAAAAATGAAGAAATAATAGTCAAGTTAAGGATTGAAAATACTACTATAAAAGCGGTGAATATAATATGAAGACAAACGAGAAATTACTCCTTTTATACTATATAATATCACTAATTATCATAGTCATACCTCTACCGTGGTGGGGCTATAATATTGGAGGCGTATTTGTAATAACCGATTCTCCTTTTCAAATTACTGCAAACTTTATGGGGGTAAATGTAATCTTTGCTGACATAGTCAACTTATTTCTGAACGCGTTCAGGATATATGTGGGGATGAACGTCATTTACGGCCTTTTCATGTTATGGAGTAAGAACACTATAATAAAGTACTCTACGCCGGCCTGGTTACCTGTTTTCTACGTAATTGACCCTATCCTAATATATTTAGTATTCAATTATGTAGTTTCAACGGCTTTGGGCGGTCACTTTAGTTATCCCTTCTTGATAATAGGCACGGAGGACTTCATGACTACATACCAGAACACTACCGTTAAAATGATTATTTCTTCCTATCCCACTGGAGTCTATTGGTTGGCTTTTATCCCTACGGGCTTCTATCTTGCCTTTATTTACTCAGATTATAGGCAAAAGAGGAGTTATAAATAAAACCCGGAGTTTATCTGATAATCATAAATTACCATAACATCAGCTTCTTTATCAGCAACGGTCCTTACAGCTTCTACATATTTCCTCACGCTCTCAATATTATCAGTTATACATGCTATTATACCGGCTTCTCCGTCGTTGATCTCGAGAATTTTACATGAATCGAGGACCTTCCTTGTTTCTGCTACTCTCTTAGTAAACATCGAGAACATTACTACGTCTGTCCTTTTTAGGTCTATTACCGGTACTAATTTTATTATTCCCTTTTCAAGAAGGAGTTTAAGCCTTTTATCAACTAACTTTTGTGCTAACCCTGTTTCCTGAGCTATCTCTGAGCTTTGTGCTCTAGGGTTCCTTACAAAATACTTAACAATTTGTAGGTCATAGGGTTTAGGCGTAATAAGCTCTTGTTTGGGGAAGTACTTTAACGAGTATTCGCCAAGGACTTTCTTCATCCCGTCAATTTTATCTTCAATTTCAGGAAAAGAACTTCCCTCTATACCGTAAACGTTTAACCATTCTAAGCATTTGAACTTGAAGAAAATCCCTTCTCCGATGTAATCGTAGTAGTTCTTGAATGCGACAAAGCCAAAGTATCTACCGTAAAAATTCGGATTAACTAGAACTGTGTACCCCTTAAATACTCCGTCCTCCTGGAGCTTCCTTATCCTATATGTTAAGGATGGAGGAGTTAAGCCCAGTTCCTTAGCTATATTGCGCTGTGACAGGAACGGGTCACGAAAAAGGTAGAGTAGGATCTTCTTTTCGATCTCATCCATCGTATTATTTATACCTCGGCATATCTAAATGTTTTTCCTTTAAACATACAATTTATTAACTATTCAGATATTACTGGATATCGATAAAGAATGATTTACAATATTTTTCTAAGTAATTAAGCGTATTCTTTTCCCTTTGCTAGATACTTATCCCTCAAGTACTTTATTAACCCTTCTGGGTCGTAATCCGTCCCGAAAGCTCTCCTTAGCAGGACTTTGGGCGGGTACGTCGCACCGTATTTACATATTAATTCCCTTAAAGTCTCTCTGAGTTTATCGAATTTAGCCTCAGATACCAGTGAGTAAAGGTCAGTAATCTTTGCGTACAGCATACCCGCAACAATATTCCCCAGAGTGTATGTGGGAAAATAACCTATAGAACCTTGAGACCAGTGTATGTCCTGCAGGACACCCTCTGCATCGTCTTTGGGAGTTACCCCTAAATACTTACTCATTAACTCGTTCCACAAAGACGGTACTTCGTCTACCTTTAGCCTCTCGTTTATTAACCTCTTCTCTATTTCATAACGAACAGCAATATGGAAATTATATGTAACTTCATCTGCGTCTACCCTTATTAAACTGGGTTTTACCGTGTTAAAGTACCGATAAACTTCATCTTTATCATACTTACTTAAGAAAGGTAAGTTGTCCTTCAGTGTGGGATATATTAAATCCACAAACTCTCTGCTCCTACCTATGACGTTTTCCCAAAACCTGGACTGTGACTCGTGGATGCCCGTAGAAGCCCCAGAGGCTATCGGTGTACCTTCAAGTCTCTCGTCGACCATCAGTTCATACATTGCATGTCCGCTTTCATGTATTACAGAGAACATCGTAGCCTTGAAGTCCTTTCCTTCGTATCTGGTGGTTATCCTAACGTCTTTCCCTGATATCCTAATCGTGAAGGGGTGGGCGGAGATATCAAGCCTAAACTTATCAGTTGGCATACCCAACATCTTTACAACATGCTCGTTTACCTTTTTCATCCTCTCAGCCTCATAAGGCACGCTTTCAAGTTCATGAGTCTTAGGGAAATAGCCGTCCTCTTCTACCTTCTTTAGGATATCCCCTAGCTCGGGTAGTAATCTTTCGAAGACCTTATCACCGTCAGCTGTATTGAACCCCTCTTCATACAAATCCAGTAAAGCATCGTAGGGCTCTTTTTCGTAACCCAAGTAATCAGCTATCTGCCTAGATAAGTTAACGATCTTCTCTAAGTACGACGAAAACATCTTGAAATCTGACTTAGACTTTGCATTTCTCCACACTACTACGCTCTCATTAGTGATCTTAGTAAATTCTTTTATTATTTCTATTGGAATTTTAGTATAATATTTAATGTTCCTTCTCAATACCCTTATTACTCCCCTCTCTTCGTCTGTTAACTTTTCTTCCTCAATCCCTTCTAGCTTCCCTGCAAGTCTCATATACACTTCCTTTTCAAGTTCATTAAATACGGCGAATACGTCACCCCTAACAGAGGCATCAGCTTCTGGCATGTACGTCTCTGTGTCCCACGTCATTAACGCTTCTGAATAGCTATAAGCCCACAGTTTCTTGTACTCTTCCAAAATGCCCTTTATGTTTTCAAACATAATGACCACTTTACATTATCACTCGAAACTATTTAGTATAATGCTTTTAAATTAAAGATATATCTATAGCTTATGTTTGAGGCTCTGGGTAAATTCGTTGCTAGTAAATGGTACGCAGTAATAGCTTTATGGGCTATAGTCCTTATCATTTCAGCACCATTATCTGGGCTATTCCTGAAGTCGGTTAATTACCAAGTCACCATCTCAGTCCCTGGTAGCACATCTGCTAAGGCTGAGCATATCGTCAGCCACTACTTTAACTTAAGCGGTGCATCTGGTTCTAACGCAATAATAATAGTTAGGGGTAATTCGACACCTTTTGCGGGTTACTTTGCAAACTTAACATCATATGGAAATATTTCAATAACTAATTACTACTCTATAGAGAAAGACCTCCTCAATAAGACGTTTTACTCTGTTTCGAAGGAAGTAAATAACCTTACTGTGTCACTGCAAAACATTTCCAACAAAGAGGCAAATGTTTCAAACTATTTGGCTGAGGAAAGAGTTAATATTACTTCTGATGTGGAGAACCTCATCAAGTTACATAATGGCACAGTAGAAGTAGAGAAAGAGTTCGTCAATACCTCTAGTACTATTAACAAGACTACCGTTGAATTACTTGCACTCCATAAGGACATGTTGAGTAACTATTCGACTTTCACAGAGATCCACAAGGAAGAGCTAACACTTAACCAGACAGCCTATAATATATCTAAGTTCCTTTACTTACCTATACTTATATTTTTAAAATACTGGACGGCGTACTATAACTTGACTCATAACGTAACAGCTTCAAACGAATATGCGTATTCCAAAACATATCCGTTATTAAGTGGCAAAGAGCTGGATTACTTTTACTTATTTTACCAAAAATGGGAAAACTCTCAGCCTTTACCCGACCCTTACTCAGTAGCTCAATTGGATATTGAAAATATCAGTAATAAAATTTTCAATTCGTCTCAGTTATATGTGATTAATTTCATGTTTAAGTATGTTAACCTAACTAATTTCGATAAGTCTGCTAGTGAAGAGATATTTACAATTAATTTCTTTAACGTGACATATAAAGTCCCGTTTCCACTAGCTAAATCACTCCTTTTTGAAGAACCGCTACAAGTCCTCATAACCCTATATAGCGAAAAAACCGGTCTACCGGAAAGCCTTTTAGAATCCGTCTTCTACTCTACTCAAGCTAACATCAGTAAAATCTCCTTAGAGCTTTTGCTTTCAAAGGCTAATTCGACGAATGAAAGAGAGTTTATTAAATGTGTTTATGAAAACTTGTCTCAGACGCCACAGAATTTCGCTGTTAACTATGTTAGCCTTCACTTGAACGTTAGCCAAAGTACAGTGAAAGAGGCATTGACGCTAAACTCTACTCAGAGTGCTGTCTCCTATGTAGCACAAAAGATATCAAATAAAACGGGACTGTCTAACTGGTTCATTGAATCTCTTTACTATGAGGGGAATGTAAGTAACCTCTCCGCGTACCTTATATCCCTCCACCTTACCGAGCTTGATAAGCTCCTTAATGCCAGCAACTTAACCGCAAGACAGCTAGCCCTTGAGTTACTTAACGCCAGTAACGCTAGACCATTGGCAATATCCTTAATTGTTAACTACATAAACTCTTCCTCTCCAATAGTCTTACTGAACAAGACGTTGCTAAAGTATGATTTGCTCAATAATTACTCTTACTATTCCGTCTTAATTTCCGGCAAATACCCGGTTTATTTAAATATTACTAATGAACTATATTCTAATGATACTCTGCTTTTATTCCTTAAGGGTAATTTCACTTATGATGAAGCCAAAGACCTGGAAAACTTAATTTACACTAATACTCACCTCAAAGTCGTCTTGACCGGTGCTGAACCAATTTCTGAGCAGTTAAAAGACGTTGCTGCTGTAGCCTATTCCACAGCAATACCAGTAGGTATATTCTTAGCCATCTTATTGGCAGGAATATACTTCAGGTCATTTATCGCGGCGTTCATGCCCTTAACGATATACATATCAGCGTTTTTCGTATCTTCAGTGTTCCTTTACATCGTAGTAATTAAGTTACTGCACATTGCTATAAGTTTCTTAGTACCCAGCGAAGTCCTCTTACTTTCTCTTGGGCTCGGGACTGACTACGTCGTGTTCATTGCAAGTAGATATGTTGAAGAGAGGGAGAAAGGTGTTTCCCCTAGAGACGCAGTGTACGAGGCTGTGAGGTGGGGAGGTAGGGCTGTTACAATAACTGCTCTGATCGTAATGGTGTCATTCTTGTTCATTTACGTGTACGACATCCCATTCTTCTCCGACACTGCAATATCTGATATGTTGAGCGTAATTATCATTTGGCTAGCTTCAATAACACTATTCCCTTCAATTCTCAGGGCAGTGGGTGATAAGCTGTTCTTCCCCAGAAGGTTGAACAAGGCAGGGAAAGAGAAAGCAAAGGCTATAAGCCACCCTGGGAGGGTAGTGGGTATTATATCGGCCTTGGTCATCATAGCGGCTGTTTTCGCGTCCTTTACTCCTCTGACCCTGAACGTTTTGGCACTACTCCCTCAGTCCCAAGCCACTGAAGGCGTAAGCTTCCTGAGCTCGCATTTTACCTCAGCAAATGTGTTCCCGATTTACGTAGTTATACCCTATAACTCAACTAACGGGTTCACCCAAAGTACCTATGGGTACACAGTTGATCTCTACAAAGAGCTAACTAATATCTATGGTGTTACCGCAGTGTACTCGCCAGTATCTCCATATGGATATCTAGTAAACTACACTGAGCTCAAGGCTTATAACTATACACAGTATTTATCTCACGGCTATATCCTCTTTGTTGTAAACCAAAAATACCAACCGTTCTCGTTACAAGCTTTTGGGGTGGTTAAGCAGGTACTCCATGTCATAGGTAACAGAGGGTACGTAGGTGGAGGTCCGGTAGACTCCTTCAACATATACAACTTTGTCCAGTCTGACTTCTTTATAATAGTAGGAGAGATAGCTGTTACTATGTTTATTTTACTCCTTATAATGACGAGAAGTCTATCAATATCTGCTGTCATAATTTATGTTATAATGTCTGCCGTTGCGATAACTTTAGGTCTTGAAAGGTTAGTATTTAACTTCTTACTAGGATATTCAATATTTGCCGTAGTACCGATTTTCCTCGTTGCTATAATAATAGGTATAGGGATGGACTATAACATCTTCCTCGTGGCAAGGATCCATGAGGAATTAGAAAAAGGCAAGGATATGAGTGAAGCAATAGCGACTTCAGTTGGAACTCTGAGGCTTACGATCGCATTCTTAGGCCTAATCTTTGCTGGGACACTGGGCTCATTAATGCTGGTAAATGCTTCGATACTCCAAGAACTCGGCTTCGCATTCGCTGTTGCCGCAATACTAGAGACTAGTGTATTATGGGCTTATTTAGCACCGTCACTGATGCTGATCTTGTATAGGAAGTTCAAGATTAGGCCAAAGCTCATTGTTTAACCGCTTCAACGCATACGAAAGACCCGGAGTCCGTATCATTCACTTCATCTATTTTTTCTTCCATTTGGAATAGTGTGGATCGGACGAGGTTTATTTTCATATCTTCAGATTGTAGGGCGTGATAGAGATCTTCCCTACTTATAAAATGGGCTTGCGAATAGTACTTATGCCCTTTTTTACCTAGTTCCTCGTAATACTTCCCGAAGGGAGAATCTCTAGGTATATAACATATGACTATTCTCTTCTTAGTAACTCTCTTTAACTCCTTCACAAACCTTTTAGGGTCGTCTATGAAGCACACAGTTACTGATGAAAATACACACTCGAAGGCGTTTTCCCTGAAGGGCAAATTTAGCGCGTCACCTTGTACTCTGTCCTCATTTTCAGGGATACTCGTAAGCATGAAAATTGACAGATCTAAGGAAACCTTATTCCCGGAAATAGTTTCATGGAATATAGCAGGACCCGAGCCTACATCTAAGCAATTGTTGAGCTTAAAGGAAGAAACTAGCCTTCTCTCACTTTCATAGACCTTGTCGTGAATTCTATACCACTTAGCATAACCATCAGGATCAGTAAAGATCTCCACAGTATATTATATCTACATTCAAGGGTAAAAATATACGTATATTAAAGTCACTTGTGGGCGATCCATGTTTATTTTATAATTTCTATTTGTCTAAGTATAATAAGATTATAACAATTATTATTATAATCATTTAAATATACTACACATATCAATATTAATACGTGGTACCGTGTAAAGGCGTGTAATGATGGGTTTATTATTTAATTTATCTAGAACATGTTACATATACTTTATTATTTGCCCGCGAATTATACTAATTCTAGAAAAATTTCAATTCACAAGGAATACCTTAGCGGCCCCAGTTGTAGGGAAATAAAGTTTCCCTATGCAGTTAATTTACGTAACAGCTAAACCCGCTACTTAAAGTAATTCATACGGGGTCAGAAATCCCTTAATGTAAATTTTATTGTTTGACGGGAAACCTAATTAGTTTTAAATCATACTTATTATTGTGCTGAAGACCATCAGAGTAGGACTTAGGTTATTGCCCCATGTACTTAAGCTCAGGGACTACCGTCTAAAGACGTTGAGGGGAGAAAAAGTAGATGAAGGACAAATGTATAAAGATGCTGAAAAATTCCTTAACGTTATTGTATCCTTGGGTCCTGCTTTTATAAAATTCGGACAAGTCCTCTCTGTCCATTCCGATATTTTACCTGAGCCTTACCTAAAGGTCCTGTCCAAGCTTCAGGACGATGTACCCCCGGCTCCATGGGAAGAAGTGGTCAAAATATTGAAAGAAGATTTAGGCGATAGATTTTATGAGTTCGAAATTAATACAAAACCTATATCGTCAGCAAGTATAGGGCAAGTATATATAGCAAAAAGAAGAAGTGACGGTAAAGTCGTAGTCATTAAAGTGAACAGACCTAGGATAAAGGAGATCGCTGAAGAGGATATAAAGATAATGAAAGCGTTACTCCCCTATACTAAATACCTTATGGACGAGTCTTTTTATGAGAGTTTAAGGGCTATAGTAAATGACTTTAGTAAAAGGATTTTTGAAGAAATGGACTTTACAAGAGAGGAATTTTATATGAGAAAAATAAGAGAAGAACTAGCAGACTTCCCTGATATAGTTATACCAGTCCCTTATTTTTCCACAAAAAGAGTCCTTGTTATGGAGTATGTTAAAGGGTATAAGGTAACATCAGCAGAAGCTAAGAAGATAGTTAAGCCAGATGAACTAGCTTACAGGATTTTTAAGGCATTTATGATAATGCTTCTTGAAAAAGACTACTTTCATGCCGACCCGCACCCTGGGAACCTAGCTGTTGACGAGAAAGGGAACCTAATCATCTATGACTTCGGAATGGTAGGGAGGATGGATCATGAGACCAGGCTCAGGTTATTACGTGCATACGTAGCGCTTATAAAATTAGACGGTATAGGACTGGTTAAAGTATTAGAAGAGCTGGGTGCTATACAGCCTGAGGCTGATAGGGAGATTTTAGCTAAAGGGATAGAACTATTCCTACAACAGTTTCAAGGTGTCACGGCCGAAACGCTTGAAGTAGAGCAATTCCTTGAGGCTGCAAATGAGGTATTTTATAGGTTTCCCCTTAAGCTCCCTGAAAAACTCAGCTTATATATAAGGATGACCTCAATTCTAGGTAGTACTTGTCTTCAAATCGATCCAGAGTTTAACTTTTTCCTTAACTTACAGAGGTTAATAGAGGAGGAGGGTTTAGTATTTCAAGCTATGCTGAGTGACATGAGAAACACTGTGAGCGCTGCCATAAGAAAATTTAGGTTATCAATACTAGAAAAACCTATAGTAATTACAAAAAATAAAAATAGAGTATATGAGCGAATCCTATCAATATCCCTAATAGTGGTCGGGATAATATATTATCTCTTAACTAAGGATTCAACTATAGCTTTATTAATAGGGATCCTAGCCCTAATTGTATCACTAAGTAGGGGTTCGGGCTTCATTGAATTTTCGTGAGTTTGTATCCAAACCCTCAGCCCTCGGGCTTCACCGAAGTCACGGGGCATTCCCCCTATTCGTCCTTCTTCATCCATTTAGCGGGGGTGGCCCAGATCCCTGATATTTGGCAAACGTGGGCAACCGTTATAATCTCGCGCAAAACCTTGCCACCTTTCAGGGAAACCCCACCCACATCTGGTAGTAAGGTTTCTGAGAGATACTTTATCCACTAAGTTATGTAAATTTCACGGTTTACCTGAAACTGTTAGTTATAGCAAAGATATCTTATTAACGTTGACTGGTTTTATAAAAGAGGGAGTGGTAAACGCGAAATACTTAGCCCTTCTTAAATCTTTCGCACGTTTAGTTTTATTATAAATAAATTAAAAAAAAAAGAAACTCTATGTTAGACTAGATACTTATTCTATTTTTACACTAGCTGTACCAGAGATGGGAATCCTAATAGTCAATACTCCGTTCTCATACTTGCCTGTTATCTCAGCATCTTTAGCAGGATTAACGGGTAATTTCACTACCTTTCTAACGTATTTAGGACGTTGGGTCACATATTTTATTCCGGGTTCGGTAATATCTCTTTCAGCTTCTATTATCAGCTCGTTTTGCCCAGTTATTCTAGCTTTTATTTTATCTTTGTTGAAACCCGCTAAATCAGCAACAACTATTAAATATCCACCTTCCTCGTAAACATCGACCGGTGGATAGACTATCTCAAAAACGCTCCTGCTCAGTTCTTCTGCTCTTTTTCCTAACTCTTTACCTATAAAATAGGAGAAACTCATTTCTATCACCTCTTCCTTTTTCTTCTCATTAACAGGCCTAGTAACTTAAAAATCATATACCATTTCAGTATACGTCTCATAAAGATATATCGCATAACAATTATTTATCTTTTTGCTAAAAAACAACTTTAGACACAAAGCACGGACCTTCCACGTGTCTTTTGCAAATTATAGTTTTCTCTATTAAATTAGTGCAAATCCGTTGACGAATAATATAGTATACATAACGTTGCTAGATAAACTAAGTTATTAACCCGTCACCCTTACGCTTTTACTCGGCACCGTGTGTTGATATTGCGATGTGTATATTATCTAATGACTACGATCTAACTGCACCTAGGCATATAGAAATTGGGAAGGAAACGTTGTTCGACCCGGTCAAGCTTTCACTTAATTTTAGTAATTAGACCCAACACGTTTATAACCAATATAAAAGCTTTGGTTCACTTTAATACCGGGGTACTTGACTTATAAATAGTCTAGTCTATAAGGAATAAATTACCGTGATAACGATTACTTTAAATTCAGATAGGTTCACTGTGTTACATTTCCTCCAAGACCATAGAAGGGTAATGAAGGCATTCGACGGCTTTGCGATAACTAAAGAAGGTGTAATATTATGGAAAGGTAAAGAATTTCATTTAACTAAAAAGGAAGTCTCACTATTTGATGTAACGTATAATTTGTCAAGGACTTCGATCTTGGGAAGAAACGATATAACCATCAGGTTTTCCGTTCTTCCGAAGAACTCATTTTGTCTAATTTCTGTTAATACAGAACCAAGAAAGTTAGAAAGTATGTTAAACGAAAAGAAATTTAGAGAGGAATTCGACATCTTTCAGTCTGAGAGCCTTGCCTTAAGTAAACCCGTACTGGCTATGTCTGTTTCTAGGGAAAAGATCCCTGAAGTGCTGGAGTTAGCAATAAGTAAAAGCGTAGGTCAAGTTCTCCTCTTATGGTTTTCATCGAACGATGATAAATATGTTAGGATAAAACTGAAAAACGGCGAATTAATAGAAAAAATAGGGGATTTTGAAGACATATCTTCTGATTCGGTAAACGTTATCGTAAAACAGATAGCTATAGCTTAATCCACTATTTTCTCTTTGTAAATATTAGTAGTGCCCCCACTATAATAACTATTATTATCCCTATTATGGCTAATTCCGGTGTCGTTATCGGAGCTTTCTCCGAAGAAGATGAAGGTGTAATTGGTACATTCGAAACGTTGGCATTGTGAAATACTGTAAGGGCGGAATTTTGAGAGGTAGAGGGTATTTGTGTGGAAGTCGTAGAAGTGACCTGAGCCGTCGAAGTAGTGCTTGAAACTTGTGTCGTAGAAGGTGCTATAGACATATTGTAATAGACAATGTAGTATACGGTCGACGGGTCATCATATACCACGAGCGTTTTATTAATGACGAAATAGTTGGTCGAATTTAATGACACAATAGAACCGGATACTTGCTTATAAACTGCTACTTTTCCGTTTAATATCAGGCTTACGTTAAATACTATATTCCCGCTGTGGTTAAGGACTACCCTTTGAGCCTCGTACTGAGTCCCATTTATTGTCACGATAGTAGGCTGTATTCCTAGCGGTTTTACTAAGCTAACGTTTATTGTAGAGTTATTTAACGTAACTACTACTACCCTAACACTACCGTTCAGGTTAAGGTATACTAATACCCCGCTTTCCGAACTATTGATAGATACTTCATGGGCTAAGTCCACCTTAGCTGTGGAGGATACTTGTCCATTGTTTCCTACCAAGACTATCACGTTTTTCCCATTTATATATACTGTACCGTAGCTTTTCATAGACTCGAGGGCCTTTACACCATGGACTAACAAGATTTTCTCCTCACCGAAGTATACGTTAGTACCCTTACTTGTTAGTAACCTATTCTCTGTCCCGTTATAACTGATAAGGTGGACGTAACCTAAAACTGTACCATTAATGCCGTAAAACTCTACTGTTTCAAAATCTGCCTTTTCATGTCCTAGCATTCCGTTCTGCACAAAGCCTATACCCTCCCCTTTCCAGACTAGGGAAGCGACTAATGTACCATTGAAGTAAGACAGAGTAGGTGAAATATTTTCTTCATTAGCCATAAACATTTGCCCGTTTATACTAGTACTGAAATTTATAGGTTGGTATCTTTTCGGCAAATTTATTGGGACTGATATCTGTACTTGCTCTGATAAACTAACTTTTATACTTTGTAAGGTGTATAACATAAGCGAATACGTTAAAGTATAATTATGTCCTACCTTAACATCTTGAGAAATTACTGAGATCTCACTACCATTAGCGAACTCTAAGTAGACAATACCGCTACCATTTATATACGCGTAAGTAGATATATCAGACGCGTTAAACCCAGACCAGACTAGCGTAGAAGTACCAGAACTATTAACTATCACCCTTACGAGATCCGGTATGTTGGTGTGTATATTTAACCTCATATTCGGAGAAGCGTAAATACTCACATACCCTTTTATTGTACTAACGTCAGGGGAAAAAGTTAAAACATATACGGTCTTATTCAGTGTTATCTGCATAGCCCCTCCTACGTTACTTGTAAGGTTAGACATAGCTGATTCTGTAGTATAGGTCACTGTGCTACCGCCTGTTCTAGGTAAAATACTAATTCCGTTGAGGTTCTGATATGAGCTATAATACCTCTCATAATATATACTCACATTAGTATTAGACGAAGACGCTTGGGATAACAACCCATAAGGTGGTAAAACAATTGAAATTAAAAAGATAAACATAGAAATATAAGCAATTATTATCTTTTCACGTTTATTAAATTCCATTTTCATTAATATAACGCACTTTGTTCCGACTATATAAGGTTAATTAAAACATAGCTAGTTCTATCTTAAACTATTTAAGGATAGGCTTCTTCACCGGTTTATGGAACTTGCATATTACGTTAATGTTCTATATAGAGATATCTTTATGAACTGGATAGGTTAGTGACGGAACACTGTCCTGTTATATAAGGTCAATTAGAAAACTAAGTCCTGACTGTACCACATGTTCCTTTTTTATTCAAGTTTGCGGGATCAAAGTTTATTACCGTACAAAATAATCATTATTGGTGTTAGGAAAGTTAATTTTTCAAAATCTCCAGAAATTCGGCTTTCCATATCCCTTAGATAAATCGATTTGCAGTGGTTGGGCTAAGGACATTCCGAGAGGAGGAGAAACGATAATCTACACTTCTTGCATGTATCAGACAGCGTCTTTAAGCGATATTTTTTCAAAACTCACGCCTTATGCTGAAAAATTATCAGCTTTTAGTGCTTTTGCAAAACTAATAAGACCGAGTAAGGAAGAGATAGAGAGGGCGTATACGGTCCTTAGGAATATATCTTCGATGTTAAGGAATAGGGGTATCCAGTTCGGCTACTTATATGAAGAGGAACCTTACAGCGGGGCAATACTACTTGAGTTAGGTTATCTTGACGAGTTTGCAGAGTACGCAAAAGGGGTAAGAGACTTTTTAAAACAGAGGGGTATCAAGAGAGTGATCACGGTAGACCCCCATACCCATAACGCATTAACAAGGTATAATGAGTTCATCAACTTCGACATAGAAGTGGTAAGCTATTTCGAACTATTGGGTGAGATAAAACCAAGGATCCACGGCGATATAGTAGTCCACGACTCATGCCTTTATTCAAGGTTTTTAGGCAAAAGGGAAGTGTATAGGGGACTGTTAAATTCAGCAGGGCTTAAATTAGTTGAAGACGAATTAGTTACGGGTAAGGACACTTCTTACTGCTGTGGTGGGCCTATAAAGCCCGTGAATAGGGAATTAAGTGAGAAAATAGCAAAAATAAGGGTGGAACAGCTTAGAAAACTAAGCGATAAAATAGTCGTAGTCTGTCCCATGTGCTATGCCAACTTATCTAAATACCACAAAGTCCTCGACTTTGCTGAGGTGGTAGAATGAGCGAATGGGACATTGCCGTAGAGAGGACGATAAATAATAACGTCCCTAGAGTCCATAAGATCCTTTCTCAATACCCCTATATTCAGGATTTAGCTAGAGAATTAAGGAAGGCTAAGTTAGAAGTAATAAATAACTTAGAATACTTTACCCAACAAGCACTGGAATCTGTAAAGAAGATTGGGGGGAACGCTTACTATGTTTCTAGCTTGTATGAAGCGAGGGAAATTGTAGGGAAAATCGTAGGAAAGGACAAAATAGTGGTAATGGGTAAGTCTATGGTAGCTTACGAATTAGGCTTGAGGGAGTACTTAAAGGAATTGGGCAACCAAGTTTGGGAGACGGATCTCGGTGAGTTCCTTATACAACTGGCTAATGAGCCACCTTCACACATAATAGCCCCCGCGATTCATATGACCAAGGAAAGAGTAGTTAAGCTCCTCAGGGAGAGACTCGGTGTAGAAGTTAGCGACAACGCTACCCATGAAGAGCTAGTAGCGATTGTTAGAAAGTTCCTCAGGGAAAAGTTTGTAAATGCAGACGTAGGTATAACCGGGGCAAACGCTGTAGCTGCTGATACCGGTTCGGTGATATTGGTCGAAAACGAGGGGAACATAAGGATGTCTACAGTCCTCCCTAATATCCATATAGCCGTAGCTGGGGTCGAGAAAATAGTCCCCACTTTCTATCACGCTTTAATTGAGGCTACAGTACAAGCCGCTTATGCAGGACTCTACCCCCCAACGTATATTAATCTAACATCAGGCCCGAGTTCCACTGGAGATATAGAGATGAAGAGAGTCAGCCCAGCTCATGGTCCCAAGGAATTCCACCTAGTGCTTGTAGATAACGGAAGAGTCGAAGTGAGTAAAGACGATGTCATAAAAGAAGCGCTATTGTGCATCAGGTGTGGTAGGTGCCATTTACACTGCCCTGTCTATAGGGCACTAGGTGTTGAATGGGGGAGACCTCCTTTTACGGGCCCCATGGGTGCAATGTGGTCGTATGTAGTACACAAAGACACGAGGCCAGCTACGCTTTGTACACACTCAGGCAACTGCAAAGAAGTATGCCCAATGGGCATTAATATACCTAAAGTCTTAGAAAAGATAAAGTGGTTGGATAATGACAAAGAGCATAATAAGGCTTGATAAAGGCTTCTTAATCGAACTTAATAAGAAAGGTATAGAGGTAATTTTAGTAGACGGTAAGATCAAAGTAGGGAATTACGACGGCGTGAATTTTACTGAGAAGAGAGTCAGCGAACAGAAGATGGAATACGTGGGTAAAATAGTTGAGGACGTTAAAAAAAATGATGGATACATGCCCCCATGTAAAAAGTATTATTATGTCTGACATGTTTTATGTGAAGTTCGAGTACGCAGGTAATGAGGTCGTCGCTTTCGTCTCGGAAGGCATGACGACTTTTAACGCTGAAGTTGAGGTGGATAAGGCTATAAAGGAGGAAATTGAAAAGTGTGTGGAGAGGTTTAAAGAGGTAATTCTAAAAAGCACAGAGTGATAATGTGTAGTAATGAAAAAGTGCCCTAGGTGCGGTTATGAGAACCCAGATGAAGCCCCATTTTGTGAGAAATGCCGTTACCCTCTACCCGTTACTCCTATAATGTCTTACAAGTGCCCTAGGTGCGGTTATGAGAACCCGGAAGGGACAGCCTTATGTCAAAAATGTCATTACCCACTATTCAGGATCCCAGTCAGCGAAATTGAACAGCCTAAACGAGAAGAACAAATACCTAAAATTGTCCTTACTCAGCTAGACTACGTCATACTGTTAGTAGGGAGTATTTTAACCTCTCTTGGCGTAATAACTTTCTTCATGTTCTATCCGGACTACAGCGTGGTGTATACAGCCCTAAACGTCTTAGGGACTTCACTACTCACAATCCCCTTCATAAAGGTCAACAAACTCTACGTTTTGGCAATAATAGGGAGTTTCGGCATGTATTTCCTATCCCCTACTTCCCTTATCGGGGTCCTCTTGTTCTCTTTCGGGGGCGTCATGGTTTCGACAGCCTTAAGGGAGTTTTATTTTAGCGTTAAGGACAATGTAGTCCAGTTTTCGTCTTACTTATTGCTCGCAGGGTACCTCTTTGGTATGTTCTTCATAAACCTTTATATGCTAACGATCTCCGGTTATATACTCCTCGCTATATACTCTTTCCAGCAAGGTATCAGGCAGAAAAAGCTAAAGCCCAGCCCAAGCTAGAAGACCGTTACTTTCCTCACCTTTATACATACCTTCTATAGAAACGGGTATTTCCATATAGGGCATTGTAGGGTGTTTTATAAGGTAAAACCTAAACCCCCACTTACTCCTCTTCACCTTAACGATTACGTGCATAGAGTGGTGGTTAAAGGCACCGCCCTGAGGTAGTCCCCTTACTTCTCTGGTGAATACCCATACTTCCCTCCTTAACGAAGACGTGATCTCGGTATACTTCTTACCGTGGAAATAAGGGTCTATTACGATTAGCTCCTTGTCAAAGCTCTCTATTGTGGGTTTGACGTCTTCCGCCTTAAAAGCCCTCCTGATAAACACCTCACTTGTGTTCCCGAGTAGGCGTTGGAACTTTTTCACTAAAAAGGGGTCAAACTTACCAAACTCTTGGACTAGCACTACGTTAACCGGGGCTGAAGCGGCTACAGCCCTATGGGCCAAGAACAAGACATCGTCCCAGCCCCCGTAAAACTCTACTCTTTCATTACTGCTCAGGATACTGTCAATATTTTCAATTTCAAGCCTCATATATTTAAACTATTTTTAAATAATGAGACGGTGTACGCTGAAAGTATTATAATATTTTCGGTCTACTCTCAGTATTTGAAATTATTGATAAAGGCTAATCTAGTAACACCTCTATAAAGAGTATGTATGGGTAGGACACTTCCTTCCCTTACTACGGCGATAAGAGAAGAGACGGAGAGGTTAAGGAGAGTCGCAGAGAGGGTAAAAGACGAAAAGCTAAGGAGGAAATTGTTAAGTGCATTAGAACACACCAGAGAACTGCAGGACGCATTTTACGACGAGGTAGCAGACCCCGAAGAAATAGTCCTCCTGACTATAATCCTCTACTTATGTGGTAATGATGACGACAGGGTATCTGATTGACGCACGTCCGTTGAGGAGTAAAGTGAGGTTGACATTTGAGAAAGGGGTTACTACTGAGGTCAAGACTACCTTCCCCGTCTACCTTATAACAGACACCCCGTACTCGTTGCTGGAGCACCCTGCTGTGGAAAAGGTAGAAGAGGAGGAATGGTATTTTCCTCCTGACTATAAGAACAAGGGCAAAGTATACCGTGTAGAGCTCAATGACTTGTCCTATTATGAAGACGTGGTAAAAAGGGCTGAGAGGAAACTGAGGGCCTTAAGGGTGAACACATACCCCTCAATACTGACACAGACACTGCTGAGACTGAAGGCCTACCCTATGCACCTGATCTCCGTAGACAACGGTAAGGTTGCTCTAGCTGAGCAAGAGGGTTCCCTATCAATGCCTGAGTTAAAAATAGCTACTGTGGAAACGTATAGTTGGTACGGCCTAAGTGAAAAAGGGGAAAAGTACAAGCTGTATATTAACGGAGAGGAAGTAGACTCTGGGTACGTCAAAGAGTTCGAGTTTGATGAATTCGTAGACATCGCTGAGTGTATGGGTGACACGTGTAACGGGTTTAAGAAGGTTACGGTCAAGGTCGACTTGTCTAGGGCGTTCCTGAGGGCTAGGGGGTTGATGGAGTGGAGCAAGCTTTCAAAGACACTCCTCAGAGAAATAAGGTATGGCAAAATAGGTAAAGTCGTCACTACAAATGTAGCTATAAAAGCCCTTAAGAGGAAGTACTTGGTGCCCCATATCAAAGTTAACGTAGAAAAGCCTAAGACTTTAGACCAACTGGCTAAGGCTGATAAGGGGGGCCTGATCCTGATACCTAAGCCAGGCTGTTATAATAACGTCTACCAGATGGACTTTTCTTCCTTCTACCCTTCAATAATAATAAAGTATAATATCTCCCCTGAGACTATTGACGAGTGCGACGACATAAAGACCGAAATAGGCCACTCTATTTGTCTTAAAAGGAAGGGGGTAGTACCTGAAGCACTAGAGGAGATAGTGAAAAGGAAGGAGATGTTAAAGGATGTAGATGAGGAGAGGGCTGAAGCTGTAAAATGGGTGCTCGTCGCTTCCTTCGGTTACTTAGGCTATAGGCACTCCAGGTTTGGGAGGATAGAGGCTTATGAGCTGGTCACCTATTTTTCGAGGAGGAACATGAGAGAGGCTATGAAAATAGTGCAAGAGAGCGGGGGAAAGGTACTCCACGCTATCGTAGACTCTGTATTTTATCAGGGTAACGTTGATGTTTCCCGTAAGGTTGAGGAGAGTTTAGGCTTTAAGGTAAAGGCAGAGAAGTACAGTTGGGTCCTGCTTACGCAGAGCAGGGGGTATGGGGTCCCTACGAGGTATGTGGCCCGTTACCCTGATTCTAAGGTGAAGGTAAAGGGGTTGATAAGGGAGAACTTGCCTAACGTAGTAAAGAAGTTCCTGCGAAACGCTGTAGATATATTGTCTGAAGCAGAGACTTGCGAGGAGGCTAGAGAAAAGGTCGTGGAAATTGAACTGATGAAAGAGGGAGTAATGAGGGAAATAGAGCCTAAGGACTTAGTGGTCAGGATTAAGGATAAAGCCCTCCTGAGAGGAGGGAACGGTTTTTATGACGCTGATCTGGGTTATAGTGGTTCTGATCTAGAGTACTATAGAGAGTATCTTAATAGGTGGGAAGAAATTTTACTAACCCCGTTGTTAATAGGTGGTTGATGATGACCTTGACCGATTTTCGAATGATGAGATCAGGCCAGCATTCTGAACTTTTAACAAAATATATAAAGAATTTAATGCTAATTTTTAGTTGTAGTTTTTAAAATTAAAGCTTTATATTTTGATCAAATTCTAAGAGTGGCAATATTTTATGAGCTAACTCAGCGTAAAAATAAGGTTGAGGGAACAAGTGTTTAGGGGAAAGGTCTTAAAATTTAAAAAGATAATAATCATCCAAAAGAAGAGAGAGGAAAAATTGTTAGAAATGAAAAACCTTGTTCATATAAATATTTATTATTGTGATAAAATTGGAAGAATAAAAAAAGTGTTTTATGTAATATAATTCTGATTTAATTTCAAATATTGTCTCAATGAAGTACTAAAAAAGCCGTGATTTTACTGTTTAGATTTAACTTCTATTTTCTTAAATTTATCTACTAAATTCTTTAGTTCATTTTTCTTTGCTTTTATTTGTTGAAGTACCTCTAATGCTTCTTTGCCTTTTTGGGTTAAATAATATACGTTATCTTTTCTTGCTATATATCCCTTAGTTTCTAGTTCTGGTAGGTACTTTTTAGCTACTTCATACGTTATACCAGCTGAATACATTAGCCTTGTTTTATTTATTCCGTCTTCTTTGCACGCAGATAGTATGTCGGCGATTATATCATACTTATCTCTCTTTCTCTTGTTAAACTCTAGCATATAATAGTAAAATAGTGTTTCTATTTAAAAAGTTTTACCAGATTTGTGTCGTTGAAACAATATTCTGATTGCCTTATTTTAGCATCAATATGAGCGATGAAGGTATATGATTCCGGGGCTATTGAACTTAATAATTTATGAGTCTACTAAATTATGTAACATAAAATTCTTTTTATTAAAAATAACAGTATTAGTATACTAATTCATGATTAATAAACTTTTCTTTTAGATCTGTTCTAAATTAAAACGGATAATTGGTAATAACCTTACTATTACTAAACGGTGGCTTATTAAATATGATACTCGAAATCAGATTAAAAACAGATTTATGTAATAGTAAAAACGCTGTTAAAGCTGTATTTTATGGAGTTATCGTAGGTAACTTATACGTTAGATATATTCTCATTTATATCTATATAAACTTAGTGATCCGATAATCTCGTTAAACTATCTTATATTAGACTTTTGTTTTTACGTCCAATTAATCTACTTTTCCTCTCTTCTAATAGCGGAACTCGTTTAACTAAAGTTTATTAAACTATTCCAACAATTAAGGTGTATGGAGTCATTTAGTCGAGAAGATAAAATGCTATTCAAAGTATTAGGCGTTAATCCTAACAAGGTATCATATAAACGGATTTCAGCTAAACTAATAACTGATTTCGAAAAGTTCTTTTCCATGATTATTCCTAAGGATGTCGAGGAAATTATCCTTTTACTGTCACCCCAAATAAACGGGGAAGAAATAGTAAAATCTTTAAATAAAAAATACCCTCAAGCTTCGATTTTTGCAATACTTATTGACTCTCTAAAAGACGACGAAATTTTGTTAATAACTCGTTAGTGTTAATTGACTATATTACGTTAAAATAAAAAGGAAAGAGAACAATATTATATTATGGACTTTGAATTTTCGGAGGAAGAAAAACTACTAAAAGAAGATATACATGAGTTCTTAGCCAAAAAATTGAGACCTATAATGAAAAATATTGACCAAGAAGAAAAAATACCTAGAGACTTTGTTAGAGAAGCTGGCAAGATGGGGATATGGGGGACAATATTTTCAAAGGACGTGGGAGGACTTCAACTCCCTATGACCTCTGCTGTGGTCATAGCGGAAGAATTAGGTTGGGCAGATTTTTCCCTGGCTACCGGCGTAATGTACGTCTTAGAGGAAGGGTGGGGATACGTATTAGACAAATTAGGAAATAACGACCTAAGGCAAGAAGTCCTGCCCAAAGTTATTGAGGGAGAACACTTCCTCGGTGTAGCGTCCACTGAGCCAACTGGTGGCAGTGATGTGGCTTCAATAAGGACACAAGCAATAAGAGAGGGCGACCACTACGTTATAAGTGGACAAAAGGTCTATATAAGTGGAGCATTAGAAGCTAAGGAGTGGGGAGGGGGACATTTAGTCTTAACAAAGACTAATCCTAAAGAGAAGCATAAGGGAATTTCCATAATTTATGTCCCTGCAACACTAGATAATGTCAGGGTTTCCAAGATAAATAACATGGGAAGGATGGGTATTTCTACGGCGATCGTTAGTTATGACAACGTAGAAGTACCTTTACGTAACCTAGTAGGAGAAGAAAATAGGGGGTTTTACCACGCCATGGAAGGGTTTAATCACGCAAGGGTTCTAGTAGCCGGGATCTGTCTCGGTGCAGCTAGAGCGATTTTAGACCAAGGAATAGAATACATAAAGAATAGAGAAGCGTTCGGACAAAAACTGAAAGACTTCCAAGCTATAGCGTTTGAGGCATCTGAGCTCTATACCCGCTTAGAAATGGCGAGGCTTTTGACATACAAGGCGGCATGGGCGATAGATAAGGGGCTAAGAGACGCCCACATAATTGTGGCTATGGCGAAGTTAACTTCTCCTCAAACGGCTCTAGATATTGCTAAATCCGTAATGATGTGGATGGGTGGTTACGGTTATAGTAAGGACGCTATGATAGAGGCTGGTTTTAGGGGTATTGTCAGTTATTTAGTTGGGGCTGAAGGGGCTATGAATATCATGAAACTTATAATCTCAAGGGGCATTTTGGGGTAAAATGTGTAAAATCATTACAGTACTTAAAGTTTTCTGTTTTTTAGAATGAATTTTCTATTATCTTTTTCTAGATCCCCTGTTATAGAGTAATAAACTGCTCTTAGTAATAACTTTAAAGTAACTGCTAAGTTGCTCTGTTCGTAAAGTGCTAAAATAAATACAGGCAATGATTTTAAAAAATAGAAATCTAGGGAGTGTTCTCAAACAGTCACCAAATTCGATAAGGATTTGTAAAAATAATAGAGTATTTATAAAAACTATCCTTTCTATTACTACTTGCTGGAAAGAGCTAGAAGTAATGAGAGCAAACATTACTGTAGAAACACTTATGTGCAAGGGTCACGAGATTTATGGGGATCCACAACATGAACCTCGTAACCCTTGCACAATTAATACTCTTAGTTTTAAGGAATTTAAATTTTAAGCCGAGAAAACACGAGCTGGAAGACCTTGCATACGCAATAGCAGCATACTTACTAGGAGTACAAGTCACCAAGTTAGGGACACCACCATCAACACTATACTACTACACTAAAAAACTCGGAGTAAAGAGGAGGAGAGGAGAAAGACCACCGTGCCCCTCGTGCAAATCAAACAGAGTAGTAAAGAACGGCTCATCTAGGGGAAAAACAAAATACAAGTGCAAAACTTGCGGGAAGACGTCCTACCAAGCGACAAACCACAAGATGAGTAAAGAGCAAAAGGAGAGAGTACTGAAAGAATACACGAATAGGATGAGCATGAGGGGGATAGCGAGGGTCGAAGGGAAACCGTTAACTACAATATACAGCTTTATAAGGAGGAAAGGGGTAGAAGCGTATGCTTACCTACTACTCTTGCAAGGACGATTAGAGGGTTTCACGGCAAAAGCTACAGTGCTCGACGAGAGTTGGACTTACGTGTGGGTCAGACATGGGCAAAAGAGGGAAGACTTGTGGATATGGAACGCGTTGGCAGATGGTGTACCCTTCTTTATCACGGGTGATAGGGATTACATGACTTTCAGCTTCCTCCAGGACCCCCTACCCGAGAGTAGGGTGTACTACACTGATGGTTACTCAGTTTACCAAGTACTCGACAAACACGTTGTGGGTAAGGAGTATACTTATACTGTGGAGAGTTATCATTCTTACTGTAGGGCCCACCTGGCTAGGTTGGCAAGGGACACGAGGGCTGTTAATAGGGACGTGGGGATAGTTGAGTATAGCCTTGCCTTGTTGAATGTCATGTACCCGGTAGTTTATTCAAGGGAGAGAACTCCCTTGAACGAGGCTTACTTGAAGGGGATACACTATATTAGAAATAAACTGATATAATATTACAAACACTTATCGAATTTCATGACTGTTTGAGAACACTCCCAGGCCGTGAAAGATAGCAAAGGACTTTATTATAAATAGTATTATTCTACTTAAATTCTTTTTAAATTGTAATGTTCCTCTTCCAATATCATGAGCGAGAATCTGTTTTTTATACGCTAGAATATGATACCCGTTTTTCCTTAGCTTATAGCAATATTCATTATCAATCCTATCTACTAATAGTTTTTCATCATATCTATATCTCCAGCAGATATTTACATTAAGGAGACTTCCGCTATTAATAACAGATTTACATTCATAAAAATCATTGTTAATTAAACTGTTTCTACAGTATCCATATCTTTTATTAATTGATATAATGGCGACGTTATTATCTAAATTCATACTGTATAGTTTTTCTATGAAAATTCTTAGTTCATATATATCTATTATTCTGGAATCTTGATCTAGAATTAATAACCATTTTTCATTTGTAAGCTTAGCCAGAGATAACCCCAAATTGTAGGCAAACCCTAGACCCATATTTTCTTTGGCCTCTAGATACCAATCAGATATTTCTTTCAATTTATTATATGGTGTATGGTCTGGAGTATTGTCAATAATTAAGATCCGCGTATCTTTAACGGTATTCTTTATCTGGAGTAACGTAGAGTATATTAACTCGACGTTATTTAAATAATAAATCGGTACTACTACAAGCATGAGTAATAATATCAGGATTGTAAATGTGATTTATACTTTTTCCAAAGTTTAAACTATTAAATAGATAAAAACTCAGAAAAATAGATTATATTCATAAACACAGTCAAAGTTAAATGCACTTATTTTTGTACCTTTGTTATCTAATCTTTATCAATATTAAGCTAGTTCTTTACCAGCCCCACATCATAACCTAACCTGTTAGCTTCTTGTAAATAATCATTAACGCCCTTTAGGAGCAGACTGAACGACTCCTTATACTTTTCCTCTACCCTCCTCAGTAACGTTTCGTACTTGCTCCCTTTTAAGTCCAGTAATAAGTTATCTACTAACCTAGTTATCTCGTCGACATCCTTTTCAGCTTTTTTCACGTAGTCGAGGCTCCACCTAAGGATCTTTATGTAGTCCGTAATTACGCCTTTCACTACATCTTTCCCTAGACTGGAAGTTGACAAGAGAGAATAATAAACTGTTTCCATTAATTTTTGAAATCCCCTGACTTCCGCGGTCATAGACAATAGTCTTAGTCCTAACCTATAGGCTTTAATCTCTTCTGCCGTGTGCAAGTCTTCTATTTTAATAACTCTTTCCTTAACTTTATCTAAGTTATTTATGCTTTCTGCTATAGAAATAGTCTCGTCTATTATGTTCCTTACGATCTTGACAGTGTCCTTTAAGGCTAAATAAATAGGGAAAACCTTCCCTATATCATCTACTTTTATGAGGTCCTTTACTGCGTTCATAATCTTTTGAAGTTCTATGTTAGACTCTTCTAGCTCCTCCCTTATCTTTGTCAGTTCTTCTTTAGTATCTTTTGCAATTGTATATAGGTCAAGGATAGTACTCTCACTCCCAGCAAATTCAGGGTTTTCGAAATAGACTGTGATCCCGTATATCTTACCGAGTAATCGGCCCGTGTGTACTATACTCTTAGTATACCTCACATATAACTGTAAAAGCTGATTATTGACCTCAGTTATTAACTTGTTAATAGGGGAATTGGTATCTCCTTCACTCATAATTAAATTTTAAAAACAAGGTATATTAAACTGTTATTGTTATAGTCAGGAAGAGTTGTTTATCTTCTCGGCCAGCGTATTCAATACTTCTTTGTCAGCAGTCACTACATATACTGTATTTCCCCTCTCTGATAACCTTATTATTTCCTCTAATACCTCCTTCTTTGACTCTTCGGTTTGATATTCCTCGGGATATTCAATAATGACGACAGATTTCTTCGCTCTGGAAATAAGTGCTTTAAACACAGCATAAGATAAAGTGGAAGGTTCCTTAACCTCTTCGTTATCTCTCAATACTTTTCCATCCCTTGTTAATTTTAGCCCGTTCCCTAAATCTAAATCCCCAACCTTTTTTAACTTATGTATTGTAACCCTACATTTCTCTGAAAACAATTGGGCCTCTTCTTCACTATTTAGTGCAGAAAAAGACGCGTTGAGTATAAAAGGCCTAGCATATGGCACATATACGATATCACTTACACCTTCTCTGTTTATGAACTCGTCCCTGAGATCATAGAGTATAGGCTCCACTATACTTTCAATAAGTGATTGGGATACTTCAGTGAGTTGCTGGTGGATCCCGATAGCCTTTTGGTTTGTCTCTCGTGCAGTCACTACTAAAACTTTGTTAAGTTCCTCAGCAGTCACTTCTCTGTTAAACCCCTTGTTCTCCAAGGGTAGTTTTAAGTCTACCGTAGTGTGTAGGATCCCTTTATCTACCTCCATTTTAGCGTCAAGGATTAAGCCTTTTACGCCGGTGTATCTGGATAGGTCTATTGAAATAGAATTACCTGAAATCTTGTCTACCTCCAGTCCAACGTATCTCTTTATTAGGTCTAAGACTTCAACATCTAATACTAAGGGGTTCTTCAGCCTTATTTGCCCATCTGAGACTGTGAGTTCTAAGGTAGTGTTCAGTGAGTGTATTACCGAAGGTAATGTATAGGAAGGGTTTGCGTTCTTAAAACTTAGCTCTCTATATATTGACGCGATCTCGAAGATTGTGAAGTATAACTTTCTTATCACATCACCGTAAGTCCTTTCAAGTCTGAAGTTTAGTTCCCAAGCTAATTTCCTCTTAATATAGTCAAGCCCCTCGTCACTAAGTATTTTATACTTATTAAACAGTTCGTTTAAGTCTTTATACCCGTAGAATACTTTGCAAGGCATAATACGTAGTTGTAATCATAATAAATAAAAAAATGTTATGAAGTTTCTAAAACTCTCCGAATAAGAATATAAAACCGATGAAATGAATATACTATCTATGTGGTGGTGGAAATATTACCTTATGTCCTTTCTTGTCGTGCTTATTACTGAAACGGTCATATCTCTAATAGTACCCTCAACAATTATCTATACTTGCGCCGAACTAGTTGTTGCATTTTTTATTTGGTACCTTGTTTCGCCCTACCTTATGAGAACAGCTTTTAAAATTAGAGAGGTAAAAGATGAAAATTTATTAAGGTTAACCAGTTATGCTTCAGCTCTATTGGGTGTGAAGAGGGTAAAGGTGTATGAAATACAAGCGAGTTATTTGAACGCAATAGCCTTCGGAAACGTATTTTCTAATGCGGTGGCTATAACTAGACCTCTAATCGAAGGTCTGAACGATAGGGAGATAATAGCAGTATTGGCACATGAGTTTGCTCATATAAAAAATAAAGATACAGAAGTCCAATGGTTTTACATCTTAGGGATAAACATGGTTTACGTCTTCGTGTCGTTCTATTTCCTCCCACTTGGCTTAGCAGTCTTGGGTTTAGGAATATTGAGTATGTTCTACTTGCACAAGTATTTAGAAAAGAAGGCCGACATTACAGCGGCTAATATGGCACCTTGGATACCTGAGTACTTGTCTTATGCTCTCATAAAAATAGCATATCTATCCCCTTCTCTGCCTACATCCGTCCTAAAGTATTTCCCTGAATTCCAGTTGTTCTTTATAAAGCAGAGCCTAATTAGTACTACGCAAAAGGATAAGTTATTATCCACCCACCCCAGCCTGAGCGAGAGACTAAGGTATTTAGAAGATATTTCTAAAAGATGGCAAAAAAACTATTACATGTGATTATCGGGTCGTTTACAGATCCATGACAATTTCTATTTGTCTTATTAAAATACTTTATGTCAATTATACATTAGGATAAAAATAATACTAAAATGCTAGCAGGAGGGATATGGGGGGAGTGGAATAATTTAAATTAAATAGAATATCTATTAAACATTCAGTTATTTGTACACAAATTATACTAATTCACGAAATATCGTTACAATTTATAACGGAAACGTGAGCACCCTGACTATAAGTCCGGTTTTGGGTACCTGCTCCAGTACAAGTCTTTACCTTTCCTGATCTCCAATACCCTGTGTAATGGGATCACGTCTTCCGAATCCTTGAGGTAGATGTACGTGTTGTCTACTCTCTCTATAACATCAAATGGTATGTTGGAGCTCCCCTTTTCCCTGTCCCTAATTACCAGAGAGAAACTGGACTTATCCTTCTCACTCCACAATACTCTATTTATAGCGTCTTTAATCCTCAAACCAGACCACTGTTAATCTCTTGGCTAATATTTAATGCCTCAAGTTTCGTATCGTGTAGGAATGTTATAAAGTCTTTTAGCACGTTAAACGATAGGTAAAACAACCCCTTGGTCACCTTCTTAGAGTAGTTATCCACGAAGGAAATATAAGTAGGTAACATTTCCTTTGTGATACCGCTAAATACCTCTTGTAGGGAATTATTTAGTACACTTAGGTTTAAGCCCTCTATCCTGAAGAAGGTCTGTATCCCGCCAGGTATTTTAAGAATGGCATAGTACGCGTATCTCTCGGGTATGTCTTCCGCGTTTATGATTACTTGGTCAATGTCGTCTCTTTTTACGTCTATCTCACTGACTATCCTTATAGGCCCTATAAGGCAAAGCCCTATAGTGGAATTACACTGCTTTTCTGAGATGAGTTCAAGTAGTTCTGCGTCTGTCAAGTCCGGGACTCTATTTATCCCGATAAATTTTCCTATTCCGCTTATTTGTCTCAATTTTCTAGAATTTTCTAGCCTTTTTACGACTCCTATTACATCCCTACTTTTAATCATGTCTAACCTTTCCTTAATTAAAGTAGCATAAGCCCACCTGTGTGTTATCCTCCCCCAATGCTTTAATACGTCCCTATCTTTAGGCAGCCCAAACTGGAACGAGCTGGAAAGCTCAATAGGTGTAGGGAAAAGCGGTCCGTCCAAGATTAGGAGTTTTTCCTTGGTCGCTTGCCTTATCAGGTTATTTTCAGCCTCTAGCCTAAGTTCATCGGCAACGTCGTCTAAATGATAAAGGCTCTCTCGCCTTATACCTTCTTTTGTCTCAACTTCGACTTCGTCGACAGCGAACTCATAGCCAACTACGTTAGCGGTAGCTATCCCAACAGTGTTTAGCGCTTTCTGCAATATCCTTAAAAACTCTAGGTAGGAAGCTACCCCTATATACCTTCCACTAACGTCGAACGGGTATATTAATCTGTCTCTATCGGTAGAATATAGTGCTCCCCCCACTACAACTAAATCTAAAAAAGTAGTTCTCAGCATCCTACTCGAACTGTCCACCGATGCCACTGAGGAGCCATCTCCTTTAAGAGAGAAAAGGTCAAGGGTCTCTATTTTATCACTTAGGAGCTGTAAATTCTCTTTATCGTCCCCTAGATCGGTTCTCGGGGTATATGTATGGACGATACTAGTAGCTCTATCTTTCAATTTGCTTATTTCGACGCCTAGTTTTAAAAGATCGTACTGGATATCAGCTTCACTCTTGGACATTAAATAAGAATTGCCTTTTAATTTTAATTAACATTACGTTGTGCAAATTACTCCCCAACTGAGTCTTTCACGCGTCCTTTGAAATCGGAATACTCTCTGTTAAAATTAGTATAATTCTATATAAATACTGCAATATACGAAAGGTTATTTCGGATAAATTAAGATGTTGACTTGTCATATTATACTTTTAAACGGTACTAGTATTGCTTGGTTTAAATGCGATGTGATAACCTCATTCTATTTATATGATTAGAGACCGTAAAGGGCGGTGAAAGACCTTTAACCCATATCCCCAAATATTGGGAGTATTATCCATTTACTAATTTATCTAATTCTTTATCGTGATGATGAAGAAGGTAAAATTAACTCTCCGCATACGTTTAAATCTCTTATCTGTTCAAGTGACATTTTACCTATTTCTTCGCTTTTTATTATTTCTGGTCTCCTCCTTGTATAGTCGGACTTCAGGACTACCCACGCGTTAATTAAAGTCCTATTAATCCAGTTATCTAGGTTTACTTCAAATGGGAAGTTTGTAGTTTCGAGGAATTTAAACAACTCCTCTAATTCGTCACTTTTGGCACTCCTAACGTGCCATTTTATTTTTCTTTTACCCACGTATTTTTCACCTTTTCCCGGTATAAGTACCATCCCCATAGCTCCCTTAACTCTGTAAGTTGACGTATCAACGCTATCCGCGTTATAAAACACTTTTCTCATGAACGGGGACCCTGCGCCCATGACGTGCAAATTTTTAGTCTTATTCCTTAGGTAGTGGTACATGGCTATAATAGTAGTCCTACCTATACCTCGATGGAGTAGAGGGGGTACTACTCCTCCATAGGCTATAACTTTTGGTGGGTGAGAATTATAAAAGTCTAAGGCTTTATCTATGAAGTCCAAAGGGTAAGCGTGGATTACTGGGATTACATCAATTTCAGCCTCATATAGTTTTAGGTAATACTCAAAAGTCTCTTTAGCCGGAGGGGAACAGACGGGTGTCGGGATGTCTAAAGAAATAAAATAATCTCCCCCTACGTTTTTGTAACGCTTTATCACATCATTAACGTCTATTTTGATACCTTTTCTCATTATTTGATACCCGCCGCTATCGACCCAAGTCTCGTTATCCCACGTGCGCTCAATTTCTCTAAGCTGGTTTATCATAATTGGCGTCCCCAGTTTCCATATGGGTATCCTAAGGTCAGGCATCCCGAGTATTACTTTCATTGAGAGAAATAATAGTAATACCAGGTTATAAAGTAATACTAAAGGTAGAAGCGATAACGAGCTAAAAGTATTATAGCCTTAAATAAGTCTGTATTATGTAAGAATATCTATATTTATAGTAATTAGCTCGTGTCTTTAGAGACTTATGGAGTAGTGAAAAGCTACAAAATTAACTTAAAAACATAGGAATTAAGCCAGTTTTAATAGTACTGCATATAGTTTATTCGACCTTACATATTTAGTAGAAAAATCAGTCTTATTATCATACTTTTTTTCATCTTCACATGACTCGGGGATCAGGTTTTTGCCAAGCCTTTCCGTAATACACTCCTTAGCCTCTTTCAACGAGAACCCGTTAAAGGAGAATTTTAGGTCAGCTGATAAAACAGGGGTAATTTTGAGGTTTAATACTATATATGAAAGGTAACCGTTGAAGTAGTTTTCTATTATGTCAAGGTATTTTTCCTTTTCTTTCATGAGCGGGTTATAGACTATTGTTTCTAGACCAAGCTCGAAAGGGGTAAAAGCCTCGAGTTCCCTATCAAATTGGACTTTAATCAAATAATTCTCTAGGTACTGGCTATCGATTTCCTTCGTGAAAGTTAGATTTCTGATCCCCAACCTTTTGCCATTTTGCAGGAAATTGTATTTTAGGTGTACTAGTGATGAGTTATTAGAAGCTATGACTGAAATGGTTGAGCTGAATCCCCTGTGTGAATTTCTAGTGATTCCGACAATCGTATTCTTTAAATAAAAATAACCATCAGTTGAATACGAAGCTTCTACTGAATATGTAGCTTGGAGAAATACAATCTCGTCTCTTATAATACCTAGTTGCTCAAATAAATTTTCTATGTCTGAGTCCCTATTCCCTCTCAGATAATTAGAAAGCCTTCGTAATACTTGATCGTCTTTAAAGTCCACATTCAAATAATTATATCTTTAATTATTTATAAATAATCATACAATAAAATTCTTCTTATTCAATTTAGTACAATATTCTCTGTATATTATTATTATCTAATATTCAATTCTATATATTAAAATGTGTTATAACAATAAATTATTTTAAAAGTTAATTATCAGTAGTACAGAAAAAATTTGACTTTGAAATCTAATTTACTCCGTACGCGTATAAGTATAATAAAAGCCGATAATATGAGTTCTCCAATTCGTCAGAGATATTCAGCTTGAATAAATTTTCCTTAAACAAGAATGTAAACATTATATTCGTTTAGTTAATAAAGGACAATAGTAACCTTAACTTAAAGTATAAGCATTCGCCGTGAATATGACGGGAGACTTACCCTTTAGTATTTGACACTGAGTATAGTAAGCAGTAAGACGGTTCCCCTCTAGGACTTGACTGAGTATAAAAGTTGGGCACGAACCTTCACCTTTTTGGAAGACGTTCATGAACTAGCGTTGAGACGTGTATCCCTAGTAATAACTCTAAGTCCCACGGTTGCAAAACTAGCAGATATTATGTATAATAGCCTTTAAGCTTTAGAGTAATCTTCATATAGTCGTAATGCTTTAATTGAGGCTTCCTTTATGCTCTTAAACGCTAATTTACCATACGGATAAATTTCTACCTTTACCCCCGCCTCGTCTGAAGCTTCCTTTAAAACTCTAAAGTGGTGCCTAGGTAAGACGGCAACCATAAACTCATGAAAATTACTCACTGCCTTAATTGCAATAGCTAAAAGTTCCACAAATTCTTTTCTCTCCTCTGGTGTCATCTTTGAAGGTGGGTAGTCATAGTCACTAAAGGGATAACACTCCTCATACTCACGCGGGACTAAGAGCATTGGTTCGGATACACTATATATCTGTACTTTATCCTTAACTATACTTTCTGCTATCTTATGTGTGGGGGAATTGTGATAAGGTTTCTTCTCTGTACAAGGTAATAGTAACGCTATTTTTTTCTCCGAACTCCATTTCGTAAACAAGTATTTGTGCCACTCAACAACAGACGGGTGCTTGAATGGGTCCTTACCTTCTTCTTTTACGACCCTACCGTTATACCTTATAGGTGGGCATTGCACAGTCTGTTATTAGTATTCTCTATTAAAAAATGAAGGGGCCTTATTTTGAAAACATTTCTATCTCTTCAAACTCCGCACTTTCCAATAAAATCCCTGAGTGGAACTTAGCTAGTATATATCTGAGAAAATCTAGTGAACTATAAGGCAAATCTAATTCTTCCCCGCCTCTAATAAAGGCTCTAATAGTCTTCCTGTTATGGTCTACAAATAGAATAAAATCTTTCCAGTCTAGTTTTTGTACAAGCTCATGAAGTTTCAATTCTCCAACTGTGACTACCCCATAATTTTCAACAAGGTAAGATAAGTTTATCCCTTCGATGTCGTAAACGAGCATAGGTTTAGCAAAAATTATTTCCGACCCTTGTGGTACGTCTTTCTCCTTTTTCACTTCCTTTATTTTTTTACCGTCGTACAAGAACTTCCTATCAGGAGTTATAAATAGTAAAGGGGCCATGGTAAGATAATTCGAAAAAATGAAATTTAAGCATTTCGTCGAAAAATAATGAATATAGATTACCTATATATTCTATTTTACTATATAATATCTATATATACATATATAAATTATATAGCTATTAGTTCACCTTATCTCGTCCTGAGATTGAAAAATTTTGGTAAAGATAACAAAATCATATAATATATTTATAAAAACTTTAGGATAATAATCAATTATTTTATGTAACTTTATAACATTTTTCTCCTAGAAAGATGTAGGATCAGTAAATTTAGCGTATGCGGGTTATTAGGTATACAAAATAACTTTGAATAGAGTTAAGCCGTGTAAGTCTAACTAGATATATGCTTATTTGTATAGCTATCGATCCTAACCGTTAAGCCCATATTGGAGTAACTAGATTAGAACACCTATACCTCTTAGGCTTTAAAGGTAAACATCAGCGAGTATTTGCTCATCTTGTGGGGGGATTATTGCTGATGGTAGGTTCTACCTTAGCCTTTAAATCCTAACTAAGTATCATACTTTAAGAAATTCTCGATTATTACAGTTTACTCGAAAGTTTATTTAATTATGTTGAAGTAGCTTTAATTCCTAATGACTACTTTAGTCTAACTATGAAACTCTTCGAGCCGTTAAAAATCGGCGACATAACGATAAAAAACAGAGTAGTAATGTCCCCAATGATAACTAATCTAGCTACTCCAGAGGGGTACCCCAGCGAAGAGCACATATCATACTTTTTAAGGAGGAAGTCGGTGGGGTTGATGATCACTGAATACACTTACGTAAATAAGGTCGACTCCAGGGGATCTCCTAACCAGCTCGGCTTATACGATGATGCTTTAATCCCTAAATTCGCAAGGCTTACAGAAGCAGTACACAACGTGGGCTCTAAAATATTTGTACAGCTGGTCCATGTAGGGAGGAAGACCAGGAGAAATCTAATATGGGGAAACGATGTAATTGCCCCCTCCAATATTCCGCTCATAGACCCTGTGAAGGAAATGACTGAGAACGATATAAATAGGGTAGTAGACGACTTTGTAAAAGCCTCAGAGAGGGCGGAGAAGAGCGGGTTTGACGGTATAGAATTACATGGGGCACATGGTTATCTAATAGCACAGTTCCTATCTCCAGCTACAAACAAGAGGGTTGACAAGTATAAGGATGGAGTATTATTTCTAGAGGAAATCATAAAGGAGATAAGGACGGTTACCAGTATACCGGTAGGGTTGAGGATCTCTGCCACCGAGTTCGACCCTGGCGGGTTAACGCCAGAAATTGTAGGTAAAATAATCAGTAGAGTAGAAGATAAACTTGACTATGTACACTTATCAGCAGGGAGGGATGGGCCATTAGGTGGCTCATCGAGCTTTTACTATAAGAAACCTAGTTATTTAGAAGAAGCTAAGGTAGTAAAAAATTACGTTAAGCGCATACCGATGTTGCTGGTAGGTTCAGTCACTACTTTAGAAGAAGCTAATAAGGTCCTTGAAATTGCTGATGCAGTAGTCCTCGGGAGGCAAATTTTAGCTGACCCTGATTGGTTAGAGAAGATAAGAAACAAAGAGGAGGGGCCCATAAGACCTTGTATAAGATGTAACCAATCTTGTAGGTTACTATCAACTAGAGAAGTCAGATGTGATGTAAACCCAGAGCTCGGATGGGAAATATTGCCTCCTATGGAAAGAGGAGAAGGAAGTGTAACAGTGGTCGGAGGAGGACTTGCCGGTATGGAGGCTTCCAGAGTTTTAGCTTTAAGAGGATTCGAGGTCGAGCTTTATGAGAAGAGTGATAAGCTAGGGGGAGAGCTAAACGAGTATAGAGATCCGTACAAGAGGAAGGAGTTCAGTAATATCCTTACATATTATGAACAAGAATTAAAGAGGCTCGGTGTAAAGATTAGGCTCTCCGCTAAGACAGAAAAAGCTGACCTGCTAATGATCCCTTCAGAATCACAGCCAAGCTTTGTAGAATATAAAGGCCTAAGAATTCTCGTTAATTCGAACTTATATGCCTACCAAGATTACGTGTTTGAATGGGTGAAGAGCAATGAGGTATACGTAACGGATAATGTATTCAAAGGGCTGGATAGGAATAGGGCATTTTTACTCAAAGAGATATATAAGGGACTTGGGGTAAGGTTTGAAAAGCCTGAAAAGGTAGACGTTACCATTAATGATGTAAGAAAGGAGCAACCATCTATAGGTAAGGCTATTGCTAAGGGTTATTGGGCTGGTAGGATGTATAAAAATAGGTATTCCTGAAACTTGTCTAGCTTTAATTTACCAAAATATCTACACTCAGTCAAAGTCTAAAAGTCGAGATAACTCAAAACTATCGAGTGTATTAACGAGAGGATCTTTGCCCTTTAATACCTGACAAAGTGTAAATTACACTTTGGTCGATGTACGAAGAGTAATGCATAATACAGAGCGGATACGCTACATATGGGACGACGACTAACCATTAAACACCTAACTGAGTTTAAAATCGTTTTAGTAGTCGAGCGTTTTACGGTTCGGAACTTTACGTAGATGGCTAAGTATATAATGAGTTACGACTCTGCTGTAAATTGTGATATTCTTAACTGAATTAGTATAACACGCAATACAATATACGTAGAACCATTCTGGGTAGTCTAAATCATAATGTCATCGCCATACGGTTTTATACGTCTCTTTATGTTAATATTACTTAATACTATATTAATAGTTAAAATCTCATTATGATAAGACAAATAAAAATCCGCAAAAGATACGTGTATCACCTTGGTCATAAGTCCAACGTTTAAAGTTTTTCAGCTCATTTTCTTATGTTGTAGGTATGAGGAGAAAGTTTTTAGTGTATTTAATTCCAGTGCTAATACTTTTAGCCTCCTTACTATTATCGTTATTTAATGTAACTACACCTATAGCCCAAACTTCGTCTCAAATAACCGTATATAGAATATCAGGGACAGCAGACCTCTCCGACCCCGGTAATGCCAGTTATTGGGCTAAAGTCCCTTGTGAAAATATTTCATTATCAGCTAATATCCCTAATGCTCCAACTTCCGGGTTGACTCATTATATCCTAGTAAAAGCTGCGTGGAACGGTACTTGGATATTCGTACTAGTGAGGTGGTATGCTCCAGACCCAGCGTTTGGTGCATGGTCTGCAGCGGCTGCTGGAATTTGCCCATCAGCCTCTGGCCCCGGATTATTTAGGATTGATGAGCTTATGCCGGGGACAACTTATACGATTGAAAAGAATTATACTGATTATATTTCAATAGTAAACGGGAAAACCTATCACGGGAGACTCGTATTAAACTACAGTGGGATCTTGTTACCAACGTATAATAACTCTCAAATTACCGTACTGCCCAACGGTACCATACTTTTCTGGCACTCGCTAAGGCCTATGGAGAAATTGCTTTACGGTGACAGTATGTTTTATGGCTACTACACTAATTCAACATGGTATTATCCAGATAGAGTAGCTATGATGTGGTATATGGGATCTGGAGTACCTTCCATGGACGGAATGCATATAGGCGGCAAGTACCCAGGCCAAATGTTTGACGGTTTTAACTTTACTTATGCCGGTGGAGCATTAAAACAGCCCGGCGGTGCGGCTAACATCTGGATGTGGGTTTCCGGTGCTACATGGAATAATTCCACTTATGACCCGGCGTTTAAGGCAGACCTATGGCAAAACGAAACCGACACCGGCCTAACATATGTTGACCCCGGAAACCATGGTTTTGCAGTTCCCTTGTACACTAATAATACCGATATGTATGAAGTCGATACCGCAGGAATATGGTATGCACCAGTGTCGAGCAACGAAAAGGCACTTAACGGCTCGTTATTTTTCATATGGACTGGGGCTAAATACCAGGGCGGATATTGGACTGTAGAGTTTGCGAGGCCGTTAACTGTTCCCACTGGATATGCCAATTGGATGCCGAATATAACTGTAGGGAAGACTTATTATGTTGCATTTGCCGTCTGGCAAGGTAGGCTCGGAGAGACTTTGTTTGATAAGTCAATAACACCCAGTTTCTTACAACTCACATTGGTTAACGCTCCGCCTACAATCACATCAAGTGCTATCCCCAGTCTACTCTCATCACCTTCAGCAATTGTGACTATAGCAGGTACTCTGATTTCTGTAATAATATTGGTGGTAATATACATGGTGTACAGAAAATGATTGAAGGTAAGACCACCCTAAATTCAGGTGTGTATTTCTACCTTTTTTTAATCGGGGTTATATTTCTTTCAATTTATCAGTTTATTACACCCATCTCTTACTTACCCATTACAATACCCTTTGAAAACTTGATGTTTAAATTAGGGCTTCTCGGGATTTACATTTCAACCATATCCCTTGGCATATTAATGCTCTCTTTCAAGGAAAAGGTAGCTAAGGTTATCGGTCTTATTTTAACCCTCTCCCTCTTTCTGTCATTAATCCCTCAATATAACATCTCTTATTGGTGGGAATTTGTTGAGGTATTTACATTTATTAGTGGGTCGGCACTTTGTATTGAGGCTTTGCTGAAGAGTAAAAGATGGGTACTTCTCCCTATCCTAACTATAGTAGAGTTTGGTGAAATTGAGGGTATCGTAGAAAATTTCTTTCACACTTATATTGACACTAGTTTTCTAGCCCTCTTAGCTATCTTGATAATTTTTGGTGCTACGCTACTATTTTATAGGTGGAAGCCTAGAAGGTTGTTAGGTTCTTTTTTAGTAGGACTACCCGGTATACTTTTGTATTTACCTTTATACTTCATAGTGATAAAGAACCGCTTCATGGAGACAATATTCGCCATGGTTTTCCCGGCGGTATACGGTATAAGTTTAAATAATCCGTTTAATGTACCCTTAATGATCCTGCTTTATGCCGTAGCCTTGTTCCTATCCTTAGCGTTAGGTTATCATATTGACGTATATACGGGGCTGGGCTTTTACATGATAATATCTACCGTATTTTTAGGTCTAACAGGTTTTCATCTTTTCCTATATATGGTATTCCCGTTAATCGGTTTCTATTTCATGAATGTCAAGGGGAAAATCAGTCCAACGGTTAAAGATTATATCACATCCATGAGAAACAGTATAAGGAGGTGAGGTTTTTATTCCACTAAAGTTTAGGTTAGGTAAAGACGTTAAAGGAGGACTTTCGTATCAGGATTACATTTACCTAAAGAGAATAGTACAAGCTTTTAGACTTCATCGATTTGACCAGAGGGAGTTTGCGAGAAAAGGTGAAGATTATTTATTTAATTTCGTAAATAAAAATGTAGGTCCGGTAGACGAAAAAAGGAGAAAATTCCTTCAGGGGATACTAGTAGGTGTTTCCGCAGCTCTAGTAGCCGGGATTATTCCCGGGCTGAGGGTTTTAGTCCCTCCTGTTGAGGCTATATCAGGGTTTCCTAAGACGCTAATTGTAGACTCGTCAGGGAACCCGATTAAGGCGTCTACATTACCCGTTAATAGCCCTATAATTATGTTATTCTCATACCCCCTCAAAGACGAAATTAACTTCCTCCTTAATCTTGGTGATAAGGACGGTAAACCCGTAGAAATACCTGCTACAACCGTAATCGTGCCCCAAACCGGAGATAAATACCAATTCCCTGGAGGTGTGGGACCTAACAAGTCTATCGTGGCATATAGTGCTATTTGCCAGCATTTGGGGTGCGAGCCCCCGTATATACACTTTTATCCACCTAAATATGTAAATACAGCGCAGATCAGTGCTCCGGAGCCTGATGCATTAACAGCTGAGGCTGTGTTAGCTGCACAAAAAGAGAATTTACCCGGTATAATTCATTGTGATTGCCACGGTTCTACATACGACCCTTATCACGGTGCAGCCGTGTTAACTGGTCCTACAGTTAGACCATTACCCGCAGTAATCTTGGAGTGGGATAGTTCAACAGACTATTTGTATGCTACCGGTTATGTAGGTGTAGGTGTATATCCTACAGGTAGTAACGGAGTGCCTTCCAAAGACCCTTCATCAGACCTAGAGGAGTCTCAGTTCGGGGTATCTGTAGGTAATAAGAGCAGTATAAGTGAATCGAACCCGTTTTCGTAGGTGGGAATATGTTTGAACGCGTAAAAAACTGGTTTAAGGAAAGAATAAATATGGACGACCTCCCTTTTTTCAGGACACCTGACTATATGTATCATGTAGGGGACTGGCTCGGCGCATTAGTAGCTGGAGCTTTCTTTTACACTGTTATTTCAGGACTTATCTTATTACTGTACTACAACCCGGAGGCAGGGTATGAGGCTACCCAAACTATAATTAATAAAGTGCCATACGGCTCTGTGGTCCTCTACAGTCACCTCTACGGGGCCTATGCGATGATTATATTAGCCTATATACATATGTTCAGGAACTACTTTGTGGGGGCATATAAGAAGCCCAGAGAATTAGTATGGATCTTAGGGGTGTTAATGCTGGCGATTACACTAGGTACGTCGTTTTTAGGATACAGCCTGATAGGTGACGTGTTGGCTACTAGTGCTGTTGACGTAGGAGCAGGTATACTCTCGAGTATGGGGCTCGGGTTTTTAGTCCCAATTTTCTTCGGAAACTATTCTGCAGGAGACTATGCTAGGGTATTAGGGCTTCACATAATATTTGTCGCTTTAATAGGGTTACTCTTCATCGTCCATTTCTTCTTAGCCGATGTACAATACGGTATGATGCCTTCAAGAAAGGTCAAGGATAAAGTACCTGCGGTTTATCCTAAGGCGCAGTGGACTAAGTTCAACCCGTGGTGGCCTAGGAATTTTATCTACATGATGTCATTAGTCTTTCTAACATGGGGGTTTATACTAATAGTACCTAACTTACTAGTATACCTCAACGGATTACCTCAAATAGCCAACCCGTTCTTAAATCCAAAGCCAGCACCTCCTCCTAATAGTCCGGCTGCAGCTTCAGTTACGACCTATCCACCATGGTTCTTCTTATTCCTATATAAAATAGCGGATTTCCCAGCTACGCTCACTGAAAACATAGTCATAGGTGTGTTCATCCCGCTAATTTACCTCTTGATAGTACCATTTATAGATAGAACCGACGAGCTACACCCCCTAAAGAGAAAGCTGTTTACATGGATCGGTGTAGTGATGATAGTATTCCTAATCCAGACCAGCTTATGGGGTGACTTGGCCCCTGGTGTGCCCGTGACGTGGAGCCAGGTATTTGAGGCATATCTACCTCCAGCGATAATAAGCGCGGTAGGGATATGGTTAATACCACCGCCATCAAAGGCTAACTATAAAGCATTGGTAAACCCGTTAACAATGTTAGGCTTCGTAACTATCACGATAATGTTTGTAGGTTCGGTGTTTGAAATAATGGTTTCGCCTAGCTTATCCAGTGTAGTGTTAGTAGGGCTGTTCGCTTCAGCGTTCGTCACTTTAGGTAAGCTCTTATCTCCTTATATAACAAGGACTGAGAGCGGTTCAGTAGAGAAAGCATCAATATCAGGGAATGAGTCCAAGTTAATAATTAAAAAGAATATAGCGGAAATATTGATGATAGTCTTAATGATAATTGCAATTGTAATAGCTGCCAATATGTGGACGATTCCGACTACAGGATATTTCTCTAACTTGTTCGGAGTAGACCTCGGAATACTGTTTGTAATAATAGGTGAAGAGTTTTCTTTGTACCATTACATTGTATATAAGAAACCGGTTGAACCTGAGGAGTGAGAGGATGATTAACGTAGGTTTTTACTATAAGGTCAAAAAAGGGCATGAAGAAGAGTTTGAAAACGCATTCAAACATGTAGTGGAGTACTTAAAGTCTTTTGAAGGTTTCAGAGGTGCTAGACTTTATAAGAGCGTAGAGGATCCCTCCGAATACCTTATATATAGTGAATGGGACAGTATAGACGCATTTAGAAAATTCGTAGAAAGTCAAGGTTATAAAGATACTGTAACTTATGGTAGGACTATAATAGAAGATAGACCTCGACACAAGATCTTTCAAGAAGTTAACGGATAATTTTTTAATTACAAAAGATTGAAAGCCTCACCCTTTAAGACGTGAGGAAGCCAGATTAGTTAATATGGATTTCCAAGAAGCTTATCAAAAACAGAGGGCTTTTAAGACCGTCGTTGCACGGATCCATTGCAATTTCTATTTATCTTATTATAATTTAGATTATAACTATTAAGCATATACTAAGCAATATTAATAGATTGTAAGTGCAAAAGCGTAAGATGAAGGGCCAATAGCTTAGTTTATCCAGAATGATCTTATGTCTACTGTATTATTCATACATAGAATTATACTAATTCGTAAAAGAATACTTCGATATGAAATGGAGACACGAGTAGCTCATGTTTCTACTGTTTTCTCGTCTCTTTATTATGTCCTCATGCCCTTTCTATACTTAAGGTAGGTCTTTGAGGGTCGGGCTTTAGGCTTCTCAGGTCGTATTTTATCCCGTTTTGGAGTATGTAGTTACGGGTTTCGGGTCGGGAGGTCGTAGTTTAGGCCGAAGTCCCTCAGGCCTTTTCCCTGACCTATACAAGTTTTTCTTTACACTTCGGTTTGGTAGACCCTCCCCCAGTTTTGCCCTGAGGTTTCTCCCTTTCTCGACAATTTGTAGACAGTGTATACGGGGACGTTTTTCTTTTACCACGTCTTTTATGCTTATGCCCCTTACGTCTTTTACTTCGTTTATTCTTGTTTTTTTGTCTAACTTTATGCCGTGCATTCCGGGCTTTGGCGTAGTTGTTTTTGGTCCTCAACGATAGACCTTGCCCTTTAAGGTCTGCCGAGGTAAAGATAAGCCTTGAAAAACCTTCATACAAATACCCACTTGTAAATATAAATTGTTTAGTCTTGTCACCTTGTCATTTATTGGAAAATATGGTTATAAAAAAAGTTTACCTTGAGTTAATAATTAAATATGTAGTTTCATTATTTCTTTTGGCTACCAGACTGGCCTGATTGACCCTGTTGCTGGCCTTTCTTCTCTTTCTTAGCCATATAGGTCTAATTTATTTCTCGATAGACAAGTTATTAAGCTAATCTACCGTCAAACTTGATAAATGTTTAGATAAATCATCAAGGTAGGGTCAAAAATATTATCATAAAATCTCTACTATAAGATAAATGCTAATGTTTAATGAATTACACTCATATTTGAAAATCATTTAGTAATGTCCTAAACTCTGAGGCAAGTGTTACCGTATCCTACCTTGAATATCCCTTGTTCTCTTATCTGAGAATCAATTTTTATAAAATCTATATTAGTTTTTTCAACTAATAGTATATTTTATTCTTCTTTATCACTTTTATCTATTGTTATTTGTGTTAAAAAAGTTTTAATGCAATAATTTAAACTTTCTCAACATATATCCTATCATATGTATGAATGTTGTAATACTACATTTGAAACATTAAAAGAGTTCAAGGCACACATTAAGAGTAGGAGGACTCATAGCTTAACTAAATCTAATATAATCCAAGTAGGATTACCTAAAGAATTAGTAAATTCAATGTTGTACAATAAAGATTTCTTTATGAGAATGTTAAACTTATCTAGAATAAATGACAACGACAAGTTTCTATTACCACTATCGAGCGACAGGAACGTAATAGGGAGTACTCTTAAGAGGTCTTTAGCAGTTGAGGTCGAAGGACCTAAGTCAGAAAACGGTCTTCCTACTTATGTCATATATGCAGGGAACCTGATCTATAAGATAAATTTTAAAGTTGATAAGATAGGGGAAAGGAGTTCTAGGATATCGTTAATTACGTCTTTTGAGGCAGATATAGGCAACTTAGGCAGGTTAATGCCCAGTGTTGTGTTAAAGAAACTGAGCATATTACCGTCTCCGAATAAAATCTTGGAGGAATTTGAAAAAGAAATTAGAGCGATAGATCTGTATTCAAGGGACAAAGAAATTGCAAAATAACAGAATATTGTACTCTGTCAGTTAATAAAGAGTACAGTAATTTGACATAAAATGTAGTGCTGGGTGTAAAACTGAGGTCTTGCTCTATAGTACTTGACTAAATACAAGGTCTGCAGTATAAGTTAGTTAAAGTTATTCAAAGACATAGGTAAAACTTTACTATCTTTCGTATCCTTCTTGTCACTAGGTGTAACTCTGCAATAGTATATTTACGTATTCTCATATTAATGTGGCTGTATTATACTCAGTCAGGGACTAAAGAGTAGCCGCATTCTCTTGTTTAGTAATTTTTAGCACCACGCTAACGGTAGTGTTGCTCTTTATTAACTGACCGGGTATAGCTCTTATCTTACGTATACTTTATCAGGTATTAAAGGGCAAAGGTTTCCTCATTAATACGCTCGATAGTTTTAACTTACCTTGCCCTCTAGACGTTAACTAAGTATATAGCCTTATTTTTAATAATCATCATAGTATGAATGTCGCTATTAAATTCTCTAATTTCCTTCGGTCTGGGAAGAAGTAGAACCCTCTTATGTATACCTTTCATAGTATGTTATTGACATCTGAGGTTTCTACGTGGCTTTATTCAAAACGTTAAGGTACGTGAAGAAACATTTAGATGTCACCTTAGACTATTGAAATTTATAAAATGATAATTATTCATTTTCTAAGTAGAAATTCATTAATTCCACATATTTATAACGTATTTAATTTTATGCTACTATCATATAATAATCTATGTAAATAACGTAGAAAAAAGTGGATGGAGTTGAGGTTTGTATCATGCATAAATATATATCTACTATACATTACAATTTTCTAAGACTATGAAAAGGTATTCAATCTTTCTAATACTAGTTATTTTAATATCTTCTATACAGCTCCTAACAGCAATAAGTTCTACTAATTCAATGAGTATAATAACTAATTCAATACCTCCTAAAGGGTTCAGAATAATTGGCACATTACCCCAAAATTACCAGCTAACTTTTACTATCTTTATTCCGCTAAAGAATGTAAACTTGCTCTATTACTATGCTTATGAGACCTCTAACCCATCATCACCCCTATACCACCACTTTTTATCTAAGTCTCAAGTTGAAAGGTTGTTTTACCCTACAGCTCAATTTAAAGAAGTTTTATCCTTTTTGAGAGAACACGGTTTCAACGTAGAGTTCACTTCTGCTGATTCTGTAATAGTAGCTTCAGGAACTGTAGGTATGATAGAAAAATACTTAGGCGTCACGATTAAGATAGTGAGCAACGGAACAGTAAGATACTACTACTCTCTTGGGAGACCAACAATAGATGCTTATATCGTGGCTACTAACGTATCTAATCTATTCTTCGACCACCCCTCAACCTTAGTTACTCAGAAGACGGTTCAAAAACTAATAGGACACTTACAACAGCCTAATTATACTGCGCCCATAGAAGCCTATTGGCCTAATGTCCTCCAAAAGGTCTATAATGAAACCCCGCTATTCGCTAAGGGATATATGGGACAAAATTACACGATCGGGATACTCGACTTTTACGGAGACCCGTATATCTACCAGCAACTGGTAGACTTTGATAAGGTGACCGGGCTTCCTAACCCTCCTAACTTTACGGTAGTCCCTATAGGTCCTTATAATCCTGGCTTGGGAATAGAGACTGGTTGGGCTGGAGAGATAAGCCTCGATGTAGAGGTCTCGCATACTGTAGCACCAAGAGCTGGTATTGTCCTCTACATAGCTAACCCCAATTGTCTGTTACCTACGATAATTTCATATATAGTATCTCAAGATAGGGTAGACGTATTATCCCAAAGTTTTTCTATACCAGAGAGCTCAATTTCTACGTTTTCAGGTCAGTTATTTTACACTTGTATAGTATTAAGCGATGAATATTATGCAATGGGATCTGCTGAGGGTATTTCGTTCTTCGCGTCTAGCGGTGATGCTGGAGGCTCTGGGTATAGTAATGGTCCCATAGGGACTGTTGGTTACCCTGCAGTATCTCCTTTCGTGACGAGTGCAGGAGGTACTACGACTTATGTCCAGTTCCCTAACGGCTCATATTACCAGACAGCATGGTCCAACTACGGGTTCGTACCTAATGGTGTAAATTACGGTGGGTCGAGTGGAGGAATAAGCATAATAGAACCCAAACCTTGGTACCAATGGGGTTTACCTACACCTGCTTCATATCCCAACGGTAGAGAAGTCCCAGATATTTCTGCCAACGCAGACGTATACCCCGGCATATACATCATTTGCCCGTTTAACATAACAGAAATTATTGGTGGGACTAGCGAAGCGTCACCTCTCCTAGCCGGGATGACTGTGACATTAGATAGTTATCTGCATAAAAAACTCGGTATGTTAAACCCGGTCATATACGAGTTAGCGTCAAACTCGTCAATATACTCAAAAGTCTTCTATCCCATTACTTTTGGTTACAACATACCTTGGACTGCTAATTACGGATATAACCTTGTAACGGGTTGGGGGTCTATAAACTTAGGAAACTTAGCCCATTATATAAGAGAAATAGAAACGATTCCATCATTATCCATAGAAGTTAACGTATTAAATAGCAGTGGAGGTGTTAGTGAGGAATTTATGCCCGGGCAGACAATGATCGTCACTGCAAATATAACATATAATAACGTCACAGTCAGTCAAGGTAAGTTTAGTGCAGTCCTAGAAGACGTGCTGGGAAACATAACTGAAGTTAAATTGTCATATGACAATATAACAAAACTCTGGGTCGGAAAGGTTAAGCTCCCTGCAGATGCTAACGGGATAATTTATGTGACGGTCTATGGTAATTACAGTGGGATAGGGGGAGAAGGGTTTACTGAAACTTTTTCAGGTTACTATATGACCTTTGAACTACCCATATCACTTGAGTTCTTCGACTCGCAAGTATCTCCTTATGTAGTGGCTAATGTCACTAACGTTTACGGTCAAATGGCGCCTAACACTACAGTGATAAGCGTTAGCTTATATTCGTATAACATCACAGACAATAAGTATACTTTCGTAGGAAACCTGAGCTTAGAGTACAGCCCAGAGGTAGGTGCATGGCTAGGTGAACTACCCAACATTACACCTATAGGGGATGATTTATTAATAGGTGACAACGCGTACGGTTACGTGGCTTTCTCTAACGGTATATATTTACAATCGCTTTTCGTTTTACCTCAAATTATTGCCGAGCCCGGGGGTGTAGCTGGAGGACAGTACATACTAATCGAAGGTTTACCTACGTTCCAGTCAACGAATCTGTTAGTACAAACAGATGTAACCTACGGCTCTAATGTGACCGCTGAGCTACTATCGCCTTCCGGTACCGTGGTGAGTAAGTCCGTTATTAGCTTAACCCCTAGCGGGATTTTACAAGGTTACCTCTATGTGCCTAAAAATGTCACTCAAGGTCTTTATACAATATTACTCTTCGCGTCATACGACTCATACACTCTGGATGAAAACTTGTCGGGTTACTTCTACGGGCAAGTGTATATTGTACCTAAACCGTCTGTACCTATAATCTCAACTTCTAATTACGCTATTCAGGGGCAAGTGCTATATGTATACGCAAACATAACTTATCCAAACGGGACCGAAGTAACTCAAGGTATGTATTCGGCTACGGTATTCCCTTCTACTCTAAAGTCAGAATACCCGAATATAAGTACAGTGTTAGAGATACCCCTATGGTATAATCCAAGTCTAGGTCTATGGGAGGGGAACACCACATTACCTTCCTCGAGTTCCTTAGGTAATTATACATATTTGTCATCTACCACGTATTTCGCAACACCTTTCGACGTGTTGGTGACGGGAGTTTCCTATGACGGTGTGCCTACTTCTAACGGTCTATCTAATGCTCATACGTTTTACATACTACCTTATACTTTGGTCACAAGTTCGAGAATTGATGCAGGACAGACGTATAATGCTTATCTGAAAAACGATACGATAGTGGGCAACGTCACCCTATTAAATGACATCATAGTTGACGATACTATTAACGGGAACGTAATAATAACTAGTTCTAATGTCAGTAACGTACTGATCTTAGACTCTCATGTGACTATTTTAGGCTCAGAGGTAGAAGGGTTGAAAGCAATAAACTCCACCATAACTTTTGTACAGAGCCACGCTAATAACCTTTACTTAACAAATTCTAAGGTGTCTACGATCGGCTCAACGATAAATAATATTACGCCGGCATTACCGAGTATTCAAATACAAGTTCCATCAGAAAACTTGACGGGAGTTGTCCCAATAAAAGTGACTATTACTGGACGTGATATCTCTCAAAACTCTATATATATTAACAATATCTTACTCACTAATTTCTCGGGTAATACCTATACATATCAACTAGACACATATAAATATCCTGACGGGACTTATAAGTTTACTGTGGTAAGCTATCAGTCAGACGGGTTAATGAATGAAACGTCGATAAGTATCCAAATCCAGAACCAGTTAGTAGAGGTCAGCCATAATTTAAATAACTTAAACCAGACCGTTAGCTCTATAAGTAGTTCAGTTACGTCAAATAGTGATGCACTGAAGACGGAGCAGGAGTATATCATAGTGTCGTTAGTGCTCGCTATCATTGCTGTGATAATAGGATTAGCCGCCTTTCTCACAAGGAGAAAGTAAATAGATTAAGATAGAAGCATTTTTCTTATTTATTTTTCTTCGCTATAATACTGTTTATAGTTGGGATATATAGACGAATTAATTTCTTCTTTCACGACAGAGTTAAAAATTAGCGGATTTTTATGGTTTGGATTTTTTACGCCTCCTTTGTGAATCCACTTTATTTTAATATTTTGAAATCAAAAATTGATCCTGCACTCGGTAAATATTAATTAGAGAGCGCGCAGGAGGTAATACCATAGGACGACTTGAATCCACTTTAATCTACTTTGTGGAGTCGTTTCCGCTCGTTCCACAAATACTTCCGCAAGACGGCTAAAAAACAAACCGGTCGAAGAAATCGAAAGAGAAGTCCTTGAAGAAGCAGAGAAAATAAGCCCCAAGTACGCTAGGGGAAAAGAGATAAAAAGGAACGGGTACTCAGACTACCGCTTCTTCAAAGGCAGGAGAAAAATCTACAAAACCTACCTATGTTACGGTTGAGTAAAATACAATGTAACTAGTTAAATTAGTAAAAATTATTAAACGCAAGGATTTTACGTAAAATGATCAAGACGTACAATCTTATCACTTAGCTTATGAAGGTTATAATCAACGACACTGGACAGAGGAATAAGTAAGACATTGTTAACGTAATATCTTCTCTGCTTCATTTAACATTTTCTCTATATCTTGAAACCTGGCTCTAACGCTCTGGACGTCAAATTTTCCCTCATGAAAACCCCATACGTGAAGGACATATGCAGAGTCCCATCCGTTCCTTACCCAATTACCCAATTTCAGGGATAGCTTTACCACTGCAGTACCTAAAGTATATGTGTGCCATCTATCTTCTTTCACTGCTTGTTCATATTCTGGTAAACCGAACTTTTCAGCTAAAGCCTTTACAATTTCTTCCGCGACCTTGTAAGCTTTTTCAGAAGACTGCACCGTATCTCCCTTTTCTAGGTACTCTTTAGCCTCGGAGAGAAACTTTTTAGCAAGCTCTAACCTAACCTTTATCCCCTCTTGGGGGTCTAGCTTTGATAATGTAAAAATAATGAGGTTCTCAACGTTTATTCCTTTTTCCTCAGCTTTCCTTATTAACTCTTCCATAGTATCTTATTCCATACCCATTCTTAAAAGAATAAAACCTTCAATTTTCCAACCCGTTACGTTTTTTCACATCGTGTATCATTTGTAGGAAAAACCCTGACACTCGGGTATTACTTTAAATACCTATACCCTTTTAATGTTATACATTTGCGGGATACATAGTCCTGATTATAGAGTAAGTAATACCTTATGTTAAAATAGTAAAAAATGTTAGACAAGGATTTTGGATAAAATGCTAAACAGTATCCCCCGTTATTAAGTCAAAAATTCGATGTGCTTAGAGTGCCTAATACATACTTCATGAGGTCTTAGGAGGTAGGCTTCTTTTCACTCAAAGCCTTTATCGGTTTGTGAACTATTATCGTGTAAGCCATAAGCAAAGACGAGGTTAAGAGGTGGGTTAGCCAAGTTCTTGTGACTAATAATTCTCTTTATAGTGTTACTAAAGAAGTACCTGAGAAGGTTAAGGTACTTAAGAGAGTGCTTCAAACTGGATAGCGTAACTTAGATAAGCTTCTAACGACTTTTTGCTGAAATATAGCCGGTTTAAGGTATTCTTAGAGTTTAGTTAGAAAAGCCGAGTTAATTCTTTTTAAAAATGTACTATCGCTAAGTTAATTACTTGGGCTCTCAAAATGTCAGATCATGAAGTTCCTGTTGGTGAGTGATGTCCATAAGTCCTATAAGTTCTTTAAGGGGCATGACGAGTCAGTCGCGGTGGAGTGGCTGTTAGAGGTCATAGATAAGGTGAGACCGGATGTCCTAATCTCTGCAGGGGATTGGGACGATGGGATGACGGCGGAGGACTTTGTGAAAATAAGCTCTAAGGTAAAGCTACTGACGATCTACGGGAACCACGAGAACTTCGGGATAATCAGGGCGTATGCTATGCCTGACGGTAAAGTCTTCGAGATAGGGGACCTGAAAATAGCTGGAATAAACGGGCTTTTGGGGGAGGAGAGTAGGAAAGGTGTCCCAATGACCTCCCCTATCCAGTTTATGAACGTAATTAACAGGTTAAAGAATACTGTGGATAGGCTCGACATATTTCTAGCCCACCAGCCACCTTACATACCTGAGGTCTACCCTAAAATGAAGTTTGATGAGTATAGTCAGATGATGTTTGACGCTGTGGAAGATTTAAAGCCCAGGCTCTTCCTTAACGGCCATATGACGGCGGGGTGCTACTCATACTACGAGTTCCCCTCAGGGACAAAGTACTTAAGGGTTGACAGCTCGCAGAGTTATCGATGCTATGCGTTACTGGAGGGGGATAAAGAGGTCACGGTCTATGAAGACGGAGAAGAAGTAAGGCGTTTCACTATATGACCATTAGTAGAACCCTCGTACTCAGCTGTGGCTATTCTCGTAAAGTACTCATAACCGTACCTTTGTGAAACTATTGATAGCAGCAGAAGGTGTTCATTGTTAACCGCCATTTGAGTTAAGTCATAAGCTCGAGGGAATGACCAATAGGATAATTATGAAAACTCATACGGTAACATAGCAAAGACTATAAGAGGCAGAGTATGTGTGTTACTGCATTCCGATTTCCTTTGGCTAAAACCTTTGAGGGGCATCTTATAGTCTTCTTTAATGGTGCTGTAGTCAGAAGGTGAGGTAAAAGACCTGGGGGCCAAAGCGGAGCCTGCCTTATATGACTAAGTGTCTTAAAGCTAGATAGGGCTTCTGAGCTGGTCATTATATTCACAAACCTTTTTCCTTAATTTCCTTGAGCAATTCCTTACCTACATTAGTCAAGTTGTACTTATTCTTTTTCTTCGATAATATGCCCTCAGCCACTAGGTCGTTGAGCTGGAATTTCAGCGAATCAGTGGAGATATTTAAGGAGTCCTTAATGTCCTTGAAGGTAAGCGATATTTCAGCCCCGCCCTCATTGAACAATTTTAATATTTTTACTTTTATTGGTGAGTTAAGCAATTTTTCTTTATTGTCCATGAGTTTTACATGTCTGACCCAAAATTTAAAAAATTGTTTTTAATAGACTGAGATTGAACGGGGTATAGACTTTTCATAGTGATGATTAACCTGATATTGATACTTAGCCTTTGACCCACTTCCTCGGGCTCTAAACGCAAAAGGTTGGCGTGGACTTGGAATTCGGTTATTAACTAGAAATCTTGCTAATAGGGAGTTAACTTAACCTTCATACCATATCAGGCTTTGAAAGGCAAGGCCTCACCCTTAATATACACATGCGGCTATAGGGTGTCCTGTTGTCCTTCAAATACCTACATAGAATAAAACCGTAACTAAGCGTAACACCCCTCAGTATAGTCCGTAACGCTATATTACAGTCGGTTAAGTGCCTGAATGGACTGTAATGGGTTGGTCATTATCTTCCAATATTAGGTTATTTGACTTTAGGCCACCCGTAATACAGAACGAGAGTGCCCTCTTATTTTTAGTAATTTGCTATCGTCTCAGTGGCTAACATAAGGTCAAAACAGATCTGAATACCAGTTACCGATCTTACACAAAAAGACGGCGGTCAGGGGGACCTTTATGTGTCCTAAACCTGGTTTGTCCTATTAAATTGGTGCAAATCGGAGGACCTTATTGGGAACACTTATTATGCATCGGTAACAATACTATCTTATGATAGGGCAGATATCTGTGAGAAAGATAGACGAGAAAGGGGAGGGTATTAATTTCTGACTACAAAAAGAAAGAGATATACCTCATAGACCTGGGGTCAGGGTACTTTATCACTGACAAGAAGGAAGTAGCGGAAAAGGTTGCTGAGAAAGCGTCTAGGGCGTTCGAAGAGGAGTTCCTAAAAATGGTAGAAGAGGTTAGTGTTGCACCTGGTGAAATAGAACAAATAGTTGATAGAGCAGTCAACAGGAAAGGACTATGGGCTCCCCAAGGTACCTAATAGATACAGACGTATTATTCTCTAAAAAATACCTGAAGTATAAAGGGGAAAGACTCGTCACTGTTACGTCTATCTGTGAATTTTTAACAGTCATTAGGGAGAAATACCTAGAGTTATACCGTAGCGGTCATACGGATAGGGCTAAGGGCTATTTGAGGTTCTTAAGCTTGGTGTTAGGTGAGGTTAAAGAATCTGTTATTGAAGTTAACGGCAAACGACTTTATCCACGCTGGGGACATAGTATTCAGGAGAGACTTAGACGTAAGAGACGCGGTAAACGTAGCTGTAGCAGAGAGGCTCAATTTAGTGATAGTGAGTGAAGACAAAGACTATGACAGGGTTAAGGATATTGTTAAGGTAATCCGTCCCTGATCCTTTGTCCTGCAGAAGCTCTTGCAAGTTAGTAGCAGGTACTGTGTCCCGCTTTTTCCTGATCGGTAGACCGTACGATCGTTTCAATTTGTATATACTTTCTTGTATGATTTTCATCAAGATCGCCAGGTCTCCTTGACATAGCTAGATAAATTATAAATTTTAGCACCCTAACACTCTATACCTCATGAGAAAGTTCCTAATAGTCTTTATCACCTCCACTTCGTTCTTCCTGAGCTACTTCTCAAGGATTGCGTGGAGTATAGTGTCAGTATACTCTTCGCTGAGACCTACGCAAGTAGAAGACAGTGTAATATTCTCACTCTTCTTTGTAGGCTATGTAGTAGTGCAAATCCCTGCGGGTATAGTGAGTAACAAGTTCCCTAGAGTCGTCGGCTTGATCTCCTTACTAGGGCTAGCCATTTCGTCCTTCATTTCTGGTATATCTACCAGTATCTTAGAGGAGTACTTAGCGAGCCTCCTCATGGGTCTAAGTGCCGGGTGGATATACCCCACTACTATTAAGATCCTGTCGTCGTCATTCAGCCGTAGCGAACTACCCGTAGCAATAGGTTACTACAGTTTAGCATGGCCCTTATCAATAGTCCTATCCGGCTTGGTCTTACCCTTCATCAGCATAGACGTGAATTGGAGGTGGGCTTATTACCTTATAGCTATTATCTCCTTACTAATTGCCCTCTCATACCTCCCTCTAAATGTTAAGGTTGAAGAGAATAGAAACGGAGGAGTATTTACGCTCGTGAAGAATAGGGATGTAGTTACGGTCAGTTTGTCTGGTTTTCTCTTCTTTTTGTCCTATTGGATAATAACTCTATACGCGTATAAGTACTTCCTTAACATAGGTCTAGGCCCATATATAGCAGGTTTTGCATATTCGCTCTTAGCTTTAGCGGGTATCCCGTCTACAGTAATAGCTGGTTACATAATAAAGAATATAGGGGTGAGGAATACGCTGTCCTTATTTGAAGGCATCTACGGTTCGTTAACAATAGCCTTAGCGTACTTCATAACGTCCGTGCAGGTCATGTTAATAGCGACTATCATGGGTTTCGTGAGGTTTATTATAACACCGGCTAACTCAAGTGCTGTATCACTAATTGACAGTAAAAACGCCGGAAGTGTATCAGGTTTTGCTAACTTTTTCTGGCAGAGTAGCGGTATAGTAGCACCTATCATAGCCTCGCTGGTGATTTTCACGCTGGGTTTCCATCTACTGTGGGTGATCTGCGGTCTAATTATATTAGCCTCTGCTGTCTCGTACTTCATATTACTGAGGATATAGTAGAGGCGGGTTGAAAGGTTAAATTTTATCTGTAGCTTTATTAGTCTTTCACTAGCTTAATTATCGTCTATTTTCTTTTTCCCCATCCTTAATCGTTAAAAATGTTATTCTCATGGAATAAACATAGAATAAGATTATAACTATAGAGAGTAGTAACTCTAAGTATTTAAAAAAGCCTATAGTAGTCTCTTCATACAGAAGGAAATCGGAGAACGAGGAAATAGCTAAAGGAAAAACGTACGCCCATACAGCTAAGTTAGGTTTCAAGTTCCTCCTAGATATTGCTATAATTAGCCCTACAGTTAAGTTCCAAAGTTCAAACCCAAACAGAATAATGCCGAGTGTAATTGATACTTTCTCAGGAAAATACAAGAAGTCTAAATAATTATAAGACGGGAAAGTCAGTATGTTTATTGCTAAGACGCTAGAAGCACCTACCGGGATCATGACCACAGAGGGATACCCTTTAAATATTAGGTGAGAAAGGAGTGCTACAGACCCTAGAAACATGAACTGGAAAAAAGTTATCCCAACACTCACTAGCATTATGAAATATACTACCTTTGTGTAGAAGGGTGATATATAGGGGAGAGAAGGCGGTAGGAGCGGGGCACTGAGTATGACATTAGCCGAGAGAGCTATGGAAGGTACAAGGACGGAGTAGTTTAGGTCTTCCTGCCTTAAGGGCTGTGTAAATAATTTATAACCCGTGAATATATTTACCGTTAAGACTTCAGCATATCCTACGAAATAAAGGATCAAGAGTGCGTAAGCTATCCTCGTGTTAACGCCTATGTAGACTATAAAGAAGAAACCCATAATAAACAAGATTACACCTATGAACGCAGAAAAGGCTACCCTCGTGAGGTTGTTCAAGTCCTGAGTTATAGCTTCTTTATCCACAACATAGCCCTTAATCCAAAGTCCCAGGACTGCTAGGAAGACGAAAAGTGCAATAAAGTATATAGTTTTACCTATTTCGAAAAGTATCACGTTATTAAATAGCACTGAGTTCATCCAAGAAATAAGGGATAGTGCAAAAGTACCTATAACTAAAGGAAACCACTCCGATCCTATACGCATGAGAAAAGCTATATCTTATTGCTAAAAGGTTTATTGTGAGAGCTAGTAAGGGAAAAAATTAATTAATATGGAATTTGTATGGCTGAAATTAAATTTCTTGGAACCGAACTAGTCTCTAAAACAGTTAGTTTAGGTGGTATTCATATTATAACTATTTGGAATATACGAATTAAGCTCAATTTTGAGTTATCCTTGCATGTGGTTTAGAGTATTTAGGACTGAAATTATTGCAATAATAATAGGTATATTTATTATTAGATGAATAAAAATTTACCTCTATGTTCCTCTATAAGTTAGTAGTATATATTCCAACCGTTAGTATCACAATATGCATATGCAAGCTATACACCTCCTTACCAAACGGGCTTTAAAAGGTGATTTAGACGCATTGAGAAAAACCATACAATTTCTAGAGAGTTATGACGTACCAGTAGCAAAGTTCGCCATTTACTCCCTTATTTATCAATATGCGATGAACAATATCATAAACCTTAAAGAAGAATGTGAAAAATGCGGAGGTAAGTGTTGCAAGTCAGGTTTACCAGTACCCGTCTATGATTTTGACTACGAAGAAATGACCAAACATATTAGGTTAAAGTTGGAAAAGAAAAACTCCATTTATTTGATACCTAGACCGTGTAAGTACCAAAAAGGTTGGACGTGTAGTATTAACTCTTTTAAGCCCTATGCTTGCCTGAGTTACCCCTTTGCTACCGAGGATGAACAAATAGAAGTAATAAAGAACTATAACGGGAAAGGAGTCCCAGACTTTAACGTTCCTGATTTTTGTACAGCTGGGAAGAAAGTTAAAGCTTTAATGGATTCCTTAATCAAAAACTTGAGGAAAGAAAAAGGGAGAGAACCAAAACCAGAGGAAGTGCTCATTGCATTACTAAATGATAAGAGACGTTAATTTTTATCTCTCTATCTACTTTCTATTTGTATCTCAAGCGGAAGCGATAAAGTCCTTTTTTGAATACGGTAGCCTTTTTCCATGTTGTCAGGAAAAGTACAGTATAGGTATTAAGTCGCTAATGATTTTATTATATAGTATCATCCTAATTTCCTTACTGCCCTAAAGGACGAGAGGCGTTCAGTAATAAACCTTTCTGTTGAACTTCAAACCAGCTAAGGTTGTCACGTGGATCCTTTCAATCCACGTGGGGACTAAGTGGGTCCTTTAATCACTTAGGTTCATGAGGCTTATTATACCAAACACTCCATACAACTTGTATAGGAGGTCAGTAAAACACTGCACTACCATCTTTCTTGCAATAAGTGTTTTACGTAACCTACTCCCCAGCTGGTTAGGAAAGGAGATATTATGTCTCCTCGGTTTTATTAAAACACTCTGTACGTAAAATTTTCACAAGCTACACCAGCATACCTGCAACCGTACCTGATAGATTTATGGGGGGTCTCTTAAAGTATCAGCTTTACCTTATCAAGGTTTTGCATTTAAAGCAGCGACACAGTCCCTTGCGTCCTGTTATACATTTTGTAGAGAGACGTTTTAAGCGGTAACAGTCTGACCTTTTACCTTTTATGTACCCATCTCCCGTAGTACGGCGGCGGATATGGTTGATAGTAAGGGGGCATGTTAATTTTTGGCCTAGGCTTCAGCTTTACTGCAGCCCATAAATAGCTTATGAAAAGTAGAGTTTCAAGACCTACCTCTATATACTGACCCGTTTGCGTTAATATCGTGTGGACTGTAAAGAACTGGACTAAAGAGCAAAAGATGAGCAACATACCGGGGCCTTTAGCCTCAGACATAAGCAACTGTATCCCTACGAGTAGGTTTAAAGTAAACACGTAAAGGAAATAATCTATCACGGCGAAGACCCCTAAACTACCTATAAATAACAACGTTAACACGTTTATACCAAAGGCGTGAGTTACCAGGGAAGAGATTAACAGTCCCGTCCCCGCTCCTCCTACTAAGGCTAGTATACCCCCTATGGAGCCTATTATTGATGCTACTGCCCCTAATGCCATCCCCCTCTTTATGAAACCGTGAGACAAAAAGAGCTGTCCTAAAACCGCTACCACAAACCCTATTGTCAGGGCGGAAAAAGTAAAAATATAGTATTGGAGGAAAGAAGTGAGTAGACCTTCTAGGTAAGACTTAATAGAGTCTACCAGGGCTGTAGGGCTGGAAAAGTTAAGGTTGGGGATAGAAACAGCGTTGTTAATGTAATAGATTGTGGTCACGGTAGATAATAATGCGGTAAGGAATGCCAAAGCAGTCAGTAATAAGCCTAACCTTAGAGTGTCCATAGTCTATAAGTTAAGTCAAGGAATATATAAAGTTTAATTATTCTAGATCTCCTTCACTTAAGCTAACCTTCGGTCTGATTACATACTCTGAGGAGCCATGGGGCTCGAGGGACCCCGCAGATATTATCTAAGCAAAAGAGTATAATCAACCTCTCACTGTTGCGAACCCAAGCCTGTTAGAGGCGAAGCATGTGGAGCCTACTTGGTTCATTGTTTTAGTTAAAACCTACTCTAAGTAGTTAAAGTCCCTAGGTGAAGCAAGACTTACACGATTCCCCTACTATGTTTACAGCCTTGACGGCGGTATGCCGCATTAGCAGTAGCATAGCCGATCTTCTAACATACTCTTAACCTAAGTACAACTTGGGGTACGTAAATTTATGCTACCTTAGCTTGAAACCGCAATTAGGACAGTAGTTAAAAACACCAGCTAGTGGGTGTCCGCAATTAGGACAGTACCTCGGTGTGTTGATAAGCTGGTTAGTAGGGGTTAAACTCTGGTTGTTCAAGGGTTTAGTGGGAACAGTTTGGTACATTGGTGGTCGGGGCGGTGCTTGTATAGGCCCTTTCTGGTATGATAGTATTACCTGCTCTATTTGGGAGAGTATCCTGTTCTCTTCCTCATAACTCCCCAATACGGTAGCTACGTCGACTCCTGCAAACGCACCTGATATGAGTGTTAACCATTTACTATGGAGTAGCGCATCAGAAAGCCCTGCCATACCGCCCTCTACACCTGCCCACTCGAGTTGTCGTTTGGCACTAATTATACCAGTTTCTATGAGCACTCTCCCCTCTGTCTGGCATATCTTTACCACATAGTAATGTCCCCTAATTCCCCTTGCGTGTATTTGCAAGATAAGTATATTGGGGCTCACTGTAGAAGTAACGGTCATCCCTTCACTCCTTAAGAGGAGCTTTAAGTCCTGAGACAGCCGCTTCATATCTAGCTGTCTCCCTACGTCTAGCCATATGGTCTTACCCGCCATACCTACGGGCTGGCATACCGCTGAGTGTATAAAGTCGTTTGACACAACAATATTTACACCTCAAGTAATAATAAACTTGATCTACTAGAAGTATGAGTAACACTTGGTAAAGGTAACCTCAAAACGATTATCGAAACTACAGAATTCTGTATAAAATACCTATTATAATCTGTATGTGATATCTCCTACAGTTACTGTTCAACCCATCTGAAATAGAGTAAATACGCTCCCCCAATAATAAACGAAATGTAAACGCTTAACTCACTTGTGGTTAAAAACGCTTAATGTCAACTTTCAAAACCGACTATATGGTGGAAAAAGTTAAGGGCAAAGCCCTATAAAAAGGACACACCAGCTACCCCTAAGAAGTAGGGGAATTGAGAATAAAGGAAAGGATATCTTAGAGATATTAGTGTAAAGCGGGTGGGTGAGCTTAAAGAGGTCTAAGACGCTCTTAGGACTCTTCAGCACATACAGTAAGGGATCTCTGAAAATTGCTGGGAAAATAACTGAGGAAAGGGAGTTGAAAGGGATACGCCCTTGATGTGGGTCTTTACCCTAGCTTGGATGAGAGAATAGTTCGAAAAAGATCGAATAACCTAAATCTTTTTCCTCAGTATAAAGTTAGAAAGTATAAACCTACTGTCCTTCAACTCCTCTAATGTCCTCACGGTGTAGTACTCCCTGAACTGTTTGACCTCATAGTTACTTACTGAAGAAAGGGTATCAGCTAACACAGTAAGCAGGTTTAACTCAGCTTTGTCCTTAACTTCCCAAGTGGCTATAAGGGAGAGGGCCTTCTCTACATCATAACTGTCGGTATATGCTATGTCGACCCTACTAGGTATACCGACCCTAGAGGCCTTAACGTAGACCGAAGCTATCTTTAACCTCCCTTCACTGAACTCTTTATAGGCCTCATAAGCCTCCATTAACTTGTCCACCTCAGAAGCCCCCCTCACGACATCATCCCACTTTATAACCCCTATCCCCAACGTCTCATCTCGTACAAAACGCGAGAGGAGGCTGTCGACCACCATCTTCTCTCTGTAGTCCGTGTCCTTAAGGTAACCCTTATCCTTTAGTAGAGACACTATAAACCGCTCTGAAAACCTCTTAGCAATACCTAATACCACCTTCCCTTTCTCGATTAGGCTCAAAACGTATTGTGACCTCACTCTAGCTAAGTCCTTGAGAGAGGGGATCGACTGTTTACCTCCTCTGTCGTCTATGACCGGTGGGTCGACTATAGGCCCGTCCAACAGCACGTAATTACATTCGTCACAGTCCCTCAAAAGGCTAGTTTCCAAGTTTATCATTAACCTGATGGAGTCGTTATTTACTGTGTCCTCACCCATATAGTCGTCTTCAATTTCTACCTCGAATACGGGTTCTCTACTTATAACCTTCTTCTCTAACGTTACCTCGCCTACCACTTTAACTGCTTTTGCGACAATGAGGTAAACATCTCCTAAGTTTTGTACGTTCTTAGAGCCGTCTATTGCACAATACAAGCCCTTAACCCTTCTCTCTTTGGGAGTGTAAACGGAAAGGCCCAACTCCTTTAAGTCCACATTTTCTATTACACTCTTTATAGTTTGAAACCTCTCTACGCTCTTCTCTACGATCCCGTCAATTTTTTTAAAGGTCTCCATTTAATCACCTTTGAGCTTTAACGTGACCCTGAGTTTCTCTTTTAACTTCCTCAGTTTTTCATCACTTTCGAAACGCCTTAAGAGGTCTGCTAGCTCGTTAATACTATTAATCTCTACCTCACCTTCGTCGATTAACTTAGCCACTACCTTTTCCAGCTCGGGACCAATCCTACCGACTATTTCTCCTTTCTTCCTTTCCGCCTCATTTAGGGTGGAAGTTAAGGACTCGGAACACTCTAGCAGTTCGCATAACCCTTCACCTTCACAATCTTCTATGTGTACTTCATCGTCAAAGACCTTCAAGAAGTCGTTAAGCGACTTTAACCTCTCCTTCTTTTTACTTATCTCTTCTTTTATTGCGTCTTTCCGCCTAGCGACCTCTTCCTTCAATTCCTTGATGTGCTCCTCTACTTCATCTACCTTGTCATCTAAGAATTCTAACGTCTTAAGTATCTCACCAAGAACCGAGTTCAAGTTCTTTATGTCTTCTATATTATTTATATCAAGCGACTTGCCCAACTCGTATAAGTGTGTTATTGCCATTGACAGTTGGCCCTTTTCCTTTATCAGCTCCTCTAAGGAAAAGCCACCGTAACAGCCCTGCGTTTCCTCTATTTCTAAAACTTCAGTGTTAATCAGCGTGATCACTGAAAACAGCTTCTCTTTTACCTTTCTTTGGTAAAACTCCCTTGAGATGCTGTCGATCTTAGAACTCACTGCATTTATCACACCGTACAGCTCTTCGTTTTTCTTACTTTCCTCCGATAACTGGTTAATCAGTTTGTCCAGTTCTTCAACTACTCCCATTTATAAACCCCTCCCTTTTAGCCCGGTTATAGACTTCCTGTAAGGTGGACTTAATCCCGTTGAGCTCCCTCTTTATGTTGTCAAGTTCCTTGATGTAAGGTGTGTTGACTAAGCTACTTACTTGCGATTTTATTTTTTCAAGCCTACCGGTAATTTCCTTTAGCGTCTCCAAGTCGTCCGCTAACTTCTTACACTCTTCTCCTGCCTCCTTTAGAGTAGAGGTCACTTCTACATTATTAAAAGCCTCGTCAACGAACTCAGTATAAGTAAAGAGTTTTACCTTGTTTAACGCCTTATATAACCTTTCTGTGTTTTTACGGTCCCCCTTAATCACGAGTATACAGTCCGAGATCAGCTTTTCATCTTGGACTCCCTTCCTTATCTTGAGCAACTCGTCTTCAGTGTGCTGAATTGCCGTTACGTCTTTAACTAACTTAGCCACTTTATCTTTGAGGTCCCTGACAGTTGTCAGGCCCTGCTCTATCGCCTTCATTACCTCACTCTTCTGTGAAGGCTTTATTTGGGCCAGTGCCGAAAGTGAGTCCAGCATGTCAAATAGTAATGCTTGTGACGTGACGCTATTTTCAGCCCTCTCTCTCACTTTCACCGCAGTCCTCAACAGTTCCTTAACGTCGACTACCTTTACGTCCCTCTCCTTGATAGTTATCAGTTTTATATCTTGTACTTTTTCCCTTACCTCGTTTAGCTTCCTGTCTACCTCTTTAATCGTATCGACCTTTATATACCCAGACCTGATACCTACCCTTAATAGGTCGCTAACTCCTTCCACTACCCTGTTGTCTAAAGGGACCTCTTCAGCGTTAAGTGCCGCCCTTACTTTTTTCTCCAAGCCTTTTGAAGTCCCCGTCATTACTTCTAGAGCTAACTTCCCGACATCTTCTTTATCCATCCTTTTTAGGACCTTCTCCAAGACCTTTACGGTATACTCCCCTAACCATTCGTCTAAGTCTATGTATTCCCCTTCCAGTTTCACTAACTTCTTCTTATCGAGGTCTGAGAGGAACTCTAAAAGCCTCCAGCTAGTCTCTATGTCTTGCACCGTAAACTTAATGTTCTTCCTATCGTAAGTCCTAAACTGGTCTGCTAAGTCCCTTACAGTCTCGAAGACCTCTTTAACAGGTACTTTGCCGGTCTTTCCCGTATACCCTTTATAGTAAATTATGTAGTTCATAATGCTCTGGAACCTGTATTCTATTTGTTCCATTGAAGAGAACGTATGATATATATTTTCATATATTTTATTAAGCTCATTTATGTCGTCTATCAGGGACTCCAACTTAGCAATTTCGTTTGCGAAGACCAACTTGAACGCAGGCTTTCTGACCCTTAACCCCTGAGAGAGGTACGAAAGTTGGAGGAAGTACCTCTGTAACGGGTGGGTGAGCTTAATCACGACTCCCTCAGCGTCAGAGGTGCTGTAGGTCACTGTAAAGTCAGCTCTGGACTGGAGTGATAGGTCATCGGTTACCTTAATCTTATAGCCAAACGTGTAGAACCCGTCTCTATGCCTGCACTCTAAGAGTATTTCACTACTCTTCTTATTCTCCTTGGAGGGGTTACATAATACGTCTGCAAGTCTACCTTCCTTCTCTGCTAACTCCACTACCTCTACTACGAAGTTCTTTATACCCTCCGCTACCTTAGGGTAGACGGAGCTGTACTTGTCGTGGCTTAACAGCTTCTCCGCCTCTTCCTTATACTCGTCTATCACCCTCTGCATGTCTTCATATTTATCGCCCTCTAGGAGGAAGTCCCTCAGCTGTACGTTTAAGTACTTCTCTACCTCCTCCCATTTCACGGCACATATCCCTTCCCCCTTGAGCGCCTTATAGGCTTCTCTAAGCACGTCCTCGTCGGGGAAAAGCGGGTAGTATTCCCTCGGCTCTTTAGGGACTATCACGTAAAGACCATCATCCGGCGGGATACCTTCTTTCACCTTCATAACCGTTATTATGTCCTCTATTTCCCTCCTGAGGTTTGGGTCGAGCTTATACGCAAAGTTTTCCCTCCAATGGGAGAACTTTACCAGCTTAGCATTACTGCAGGAGTAGTCATATCCCCTCAATACCCTGCCTATCTCTTTCGGTTCCTCTTTAAACAGCCTTGCGTCGCTTATTTCCACAGTCCTGTAAAGGTCTGCTATAGCTTCCTTTCTCGTTACTAAGACCTTATAGATTGCTTCCGGTGAGTTGTCAGGTAATTGACACAAGAAATTGTTGACGATTTTCGTGATATTCCTCCTGGTTATCGGGACTAGGTAATAGAGGAAATTGAGGTACTCCACAAGGCCTAAAGCCTCACTTTTTACACTCTTAAGCATACAGTAGAGCATTAGGAAGTACTCTACTTTAGTCGGCTCGGTCAGTACCCTCTCCCTTATCCTGTCCTTAAAAGCGGTATAGGTCTCGGGTAATAAGGAGTATAAGAGGCCCCCGTACGAGAATATCTTTGTATACCCGGATGGCGTTGCAAGGAGGAAAACAACGGAGTTAATGTCCTTCATTTCTGTAGTCTTTTTCATATGGGTGAAGAAGTTTACTATTTCTCCTCTGTACTGGTATTGTAAGTTCTCTAAGTTCTCTACCTCATCTATTATCACTACTTCTCTATCGCTTACCGAGAATTTACCCCCTTCTTCCACTATTATCTGGTCTATCTTTACGTTCCTGACATTATACCCCTTCTTTTTTGCCTCCTCTTCTATCACCCTGCTTAGGAAAGTCTTACCCATACCCCAGTCTCCAACTAAGACTATGAAGATGGGAGAGGACTTTTCCCTGTCTAAAAAGTCCAGTAGTTCCCTCTCCTTTTCATAGAAAGTAATCGAGTCAGTATACTTGGTCGACAGGACACACTTATACACCTCAGATAGCTCACTCCATGAGGCCGTCTCGGAGATAAACTTCTCACACACTACCCTCACCCGGTCAAGACCTCTAGCAGGTCCCCTTCAGACCCTATATCGGACTCCAGTTCACTTTTCTTCTCTATGTGTACCCGCACAGGGATCTCCAACGGGTTTATAAGCCCCGTCACTATAGCTTGCCCTCTAGGGAGTGAGACTAACTCCTTGGCTAGGTACTCCGATATACCCCCCGTGACAGACTGTATATACCTAACGTCTTCATGGTAGACCCTGTGGAATATGAAGGAGTTCAACATGGAAAGTACCACCTTGTCTATGAACGCCGGTCTCTGACTTATGAGCACTAATGAAGCCCCGAACTTCCTACCCTGAGTTGCCAGGGTAGCTAGGACGTCCTTAGTAAGGTGAGCATTTACCGGGTAGTTATCACTGGGGATGTAGTTCTGTGCTTCCTCTATAACAAGCGATATTACCCTCTTTTCGTTATTCATCTTCTTCTTTATGAGGTAGTTAAGCATTAGCCTCGCTATATAACCCACAATGATCTGTTTTGTCAGAATGTCCATACCTGGTGCACCATCAGCGGAGAAGTCTACTATGGCAAGCCCTTGTTTGAAGAACAGCTCCTCAAGTGTGTCGTAATTGAACGTTTCTTCCCCGTCGGCTATCAGGTCGAACTGGCTCACCTTGTTCCTGAAGGTCTGGAGTGCGCTCTGGAGGGCCCTCTGTGTGTTCTTCGTAAAGCCCAGTTCGTCCTTCCTGTCCTCAACGATCTCACTCACTTTTTCTTGGAGGGTGGAGAAGTTCTCCTCCGTGAATAGTGAGTTAAAGTCCTCGTCCTTTAACTCGTTTAGAGCTAACTCCAGCAAGTTCATCTGTAATGAGGCTTGTCCTACTTCAGCGTCCCTATACTTTGCTGTTATCACCATATAGGCGATGTCTGAGGGAGTGAACAAGTTTAGGTCTAACCTGAAACGGTGTGCATTACGCAGGTCTGTAAACGTATAACGCCTTATAAACCCCCTAGAACTGTTCCTGTTAAGGTACTCCCTTTTTATCGATAAGGTGGCTAAGTCTATGTAGTCACCGTTTGCGTCGATAACGACCATTGGTATTGCATAGAATTTTCCGTTAAACTCGAGGTTTGAAAAGACGTCAATTAAGTACCTCATGTTATAGCTCTTCCCGGAGCCTGTCTCCCCGAAGATACCCATATGCATTGGCAGGGCGTTGACGTTAAGGAGTAAGGGGATATCAGTGTTTATTATCCTCCCGTATTTAACATACCGGGGGTCGTCCAGTTTCCCCTCATAGAGCAGTTCAAGGTACTTCTTTTGGTCAGTGCCGTTTACACCCTTTGTCCGCGGGAACTTCATTACTGTGTTGCCGGGCATCTGCACCCTAGCGTTGTTGTCCTTTATGACCCGAAGGGAAACCGATAAGTACGTACTCTTGTCCAGTATAGAAGCTATCACTTCACTGTCTACTAAGCTCTTTACTATCCCTAAGGACTCCGTGTAAAAGTCGTTACCGTATTCAAAGTGCTCCACTTGGACTAGCCCGGCTTTTCCCTCTCTATCACGGATTATAAGGAACTCCCCGATTTTAACATCATAATCAGCCCTTATTAGGGCCTTAACTATATTAGGGGTACCGCCTTCAAGGACTATACCTATTATGTCGCTGTTACTCACAGTTGAGCATGGGCACGGTAGAATTTAGGTTTTTCCTAGCCGAGGGCGGTATTAAAGAGAGGAGATGAAAAATTGGTATGTCTATTAACGGTTTACTTCCTCCTCTTTAGTGCGTAGTACGCCAGCAACACTCCAGCGACAACTAACCCTGAGATTGGTATCGATAGGAGGGACGAATTATTTGACGAAGTCTGGGGCTCAGCGGTGGTTTGAGGTATTGTAGACGAGGCTGTCTTGGTGATAGACGTTGACGGAGGGGCATTCGTACTCGTCGTCTGTGGTTGTGTGCTGGACGTGGCAGTTGTCGTACTACTAGTGTGAGTTACGGTAGGGTATAGAGAAGTAATTACTAGGGGCGACTTACTTACCGTTACGTAAGTCAAATCAGGAGTCCCTATACTCAACTCCGCCAGCCCTTTAGGCGTAAAGGTCACGTGGACGTTGTCGGTAGCTTCTGCCGTATCCCCTCCGAAAGTATAATATGAAGGGAACTCTACGTACTTCCCGTTATTTAAATAAAAGAGCCCTAAGACCGCAGATAACTCCTTGAACGTAGTTATTTCTCCGCTCCCTCCCCCGCCGAAGATCAGTTCAGTGTCGTAATATGAGCCGTAGAGCGAGGTGGGGCCCGCTGGTGTGTAAGACCTCCCGTTTACTTGGAAGTAGGCGGAAGACACGTTCGGGTCTACTACTAAGACTTTATCAAAAGTCATTGAGGACAAGGTGCTTGAAGTCCCGTTTTCGTCTACGATAACGCTGAAGGTGATTAAGACACCTTTACCTTTAATAACACTTTCGTTCATCTGGAGGTAGCCCGCAAAAGGCAGGGAGTAAGTAAGACACGGAGAGGAGTTATAGTTACCGTAATAATACCCCCCTTGCTGGCTCACTTCCACATACCCGTCTCCCTTTATACTCTGGTTAGTTAGCGTAGCCTGCGGGTCGGTCATGTTGAAAACGTTATCATGGTATAGGACTACGCTTTCGTTAGTTACAAAGAAGAGGACGTTTTGGGGCCATAGTATCCACGTTGAGTTATCTGTGTTGTTGACCACTAGCACCGAGTTCAGCTGGAGGGAAGCAGAATAAGCCGGGACTAAGTCTTGTGATGCGTTATACGCTAAGAGGCTGGAGATGTTGAAGTAACCCAGGACGGAAGAAGTGTTTATTACGTAAGTAGTCTTATTACCGTAGACCCCATAAGAGGCTATCCCTGTAGGATATGCGTTAGGGTGTTGGATAAGGATCCATAAGAAGGGGTTTACATAATCAGGTATAACTCTGTAGGCCACTGCTAAATATGCAGGGGATCGGTGGTGGTTAGTAATGTTCAGGAAGTATATCCCCTTAGGTAGGTCTACAGTATAGTAGCACGTGTTTGAGGTGTAGTTCCACGTAAATGTTATAGGAGAAGTGTTCAGGAAAATCTCCGAATCATTGTTATATACCTCGTAGCTCAATGTCTCATTGGAGACCCCAAACAGGCAAAGTGTCGAGGGGGAACCTAGAGTAGATAAGTGGACTAGGAAAGATAACCACCCGCATGCAGGTACGGTTACGAATTCCTCGACATAAGTAGAGGAGTTCTCGGGCTTGATAGCAGTATAATTGTAGAAGTATGTTATGTTCGCGGTCTGTGTGGGCGAATATACGACCAAGTAGTAGTTACCGGGCGTAAGGAGCACGGCGTTAATGACCTCGGTGCCGTTCTGGACAGCTATCCCGTGGAGGGAACCGGTCTCGTTAAACTGCGTGAACTGGTAGGCGGTCATTAGGGAGACCGTTACAGTCGCGTTACTGGCAACTGCATAGACTAAGCTAGAGGTGGACTTTATCTGAATAGGTATGTATAAAAAATAACCTGGGTTTAGGGTCATGGCGTAAATAGGTACGGACGATATGAGGAAAACCGCCACCAAAACTAGGGGTAGGTATTTTCTCATAGGCATGTAATTAATAATTCACCTTAAAAAATATTGCTTTGCAGTCGAGAAAGGGCAAAGTATAGTCTCTCTCCAATGAGCGATAAAAACTATGTAATCCTTGAATATACTATAGTCGGTAATTCGGTTCAGTCATAGACGGAATAGCATTTTATGTAAAGCCCTTACGTCAACATGTTTTACTAGTCATATAAGGCTATTGTATGTTTCACGGTTATAGATCTGGGGGGCAGGGTATTTAGCATAGGGTTAAGTATAAGTATTCACGTAAGTGTTTAGGATAAACTTAATTACACGTTTTCCCCAATAAACGCTAACACATAGCCCTGAATAACCCCCATTACGTAGTAAAGTCACTATGAAAATAACTCTAAAAAATCAGCATATGTCCTAATAAACCCCTAATGGTTTTAGGTCTGACAAGCTCCCCTCACTACTATCCCGCTAAATATCAACTAAAGCATAAGGTCACTACATACCTATCTTTATTCTCATCCAGCGTTTATTCATGTCGTTGTAGCGTTTAGTATTATACACACACAATATATAAATAACTTCTTAAAATTCCCACTCACGTTAAATGACTAAGGGCTCAGAGCTCTTATGGGAAAAATGGAAATATAACACGTTATAACTGGTGAAATTAAATGTAAGGGTTTTTGCATAAGGTGCTGTCTCAGGAAAAACATTAAGGAAAAAAATACACACTAAATTACCCCATAAAGGTAGACATGTCCCTAGTTTGAGGTAACGCTATATCAAGTCGTTATTCCAATATGTGCCAAATCCCGTTACCTACAGCACATACCACCCTCTCACCGTCGTAGGCCTTTACCTCGACAAACGCATATGACTTAGTCTTTCTTATTACCTCTGCCTCAAACTTAAAGGGCGGCTTTTTCATCTGTCTCATGAAGGTTATAGTAAACTGTAGAGTAAACGCTTCCTTCACACCTAAACTCCTCACCGCATAACTCCCCGCGTAGTCCATTGCAGAAAATATTATCCCCCCGTGTAGGATCCCTCCTAACCTGGTAAGTTCCTCCTTATAGTCCATTACTGCGACTGCCCTGCCCTCTTTTACTTCTTCAAACTTTACCCCCATAAACCTAAACAAGTGTTCACTCTTCCCTAAGAGCTCGTTGAAGTAGTCAGCCCCGCTCATAATATTTAATACTCACTCGCTTTATTATAATTTATTCAATCTATTTTTGTAAAGTTCAAACTTAACAATAAGTGATTTATATTTTTAAATTACTAATTATAATTATGGGACGTTTACTTTTACTCGGGAACGAAAGTATAGCGAGGGGGGCTTTAGAGGCAGGTCTGGCTGTCGCTGCTGGTTACCCCGGGACTCCCTCCACAGAGGTGATAGAGACACTAATGAAAGAAAAGGACAGATATGTAGAATGGAGTGTAAACGAGAAGGTGGCTTTCGAAACGGCTTACGGGGCTGCGATTTCAGGGGCTTATTCTCTAGTGTCCATGAAGCATGTAGGGCTAAACGTGGCGTCAGACGCCCTCATGAGCTCCTCCTACACCGGCGTAGAGGGGGCTATGGTCATCTTCTCAGCCGGAGACCCGTCCATGTGGTCTTCCCAGAACGAACAGGACAACAGGTATTACGGGTTAATGGCCTTAATCCCGGTCTTTGAACCCTTCGACCCCCAGTCCGCACATGACCTAACCGTCAAGGCTTTTGAGTTCAGTACTAAGGTAAAACACCCGGTCTTACTCGTGAGCAATACACGGGTCAACCATTCAAGGACATGGGTAGACGTAGGAGAGTTGAAGCCCCCGGTATGGGGTAAGCTAGTAAAGAAGCCCCAAGTTTACTCTCTTGTACCAGCAATAGCCAGAGGGAATAGGGAAAAACAGCTGAAGAGATGGGAACTGATCACGGAAGGGGTTAAGGAGTTCAACACAATAGAAGGAGACGGGAGGAAGCTCATAGTAACCGCAGGCGTCGGTTACGCTTACGTCAAGGAGCTGGTAGAAGGTGATGTCAGGATACTACGGTTAGGTGTGTCCGTGCCGTTAAACAGAGAGCAGGTGCTGAAGGCTGTGGAAGGAGTGGAAGAAATACTCGTAGTCGAAGAGTTAGAGCCGATAGTCGAGACCCAGCTAAAGAACATCCTCTTCGACGAGGGTATCAGGGTCAAAGTCCACGGGAAGGACTATGTCCCGAGGGTAGGTGAACTGACATTCGAAAAAGTAGGGAAGGCAGTCTCAAAGTTTTTAGGCCTACCTTTTGTAGAAGTTAAGGAGCCCGAAGTGAAGATCCCCGATAGGCCCCCAGCCCTATGCCCAGGGTGTCCGCACCGTTCGTCTTTTGTCGACTTAAAGAGGGGGGTCGTAAAGGGAGGCCTCAACACTACCTTCTTCTCCGGAGATATCGGCTGTTATTCCTTAGGTGTCTTACCTCCGTTTAACTCTCAAGATAGCCTCACGGAAATGGGTAGTAGTCTGGGGATCGCCAACGGTATCTTTAGGGCTACTAACACCGTCCCGGTCGCGGTGATAGGTGACTCTACCTTCTTCCATAACGGCCTTTCCGGGCTGGCTAACGCTGTATACAATAACTTACCCGTCTTGGTGGTGGTCTTAGACAACAGGGTCACAGCCATGACCGGGCAGAACCCCAGTCCGTCAAGGGAGATAGAGATAGAGGACGTAGCTAAAGGTTTGGGGGTCGAGTTCGTAAAGGCTTTCGACCCGTTTAACGTGAAAGAGAGCATTGACGTGATAAGTGAAGCTACCAGGTGGGTTAAAGAGAATAAGAAACCTGCGGTGGTCGTGGCTAAGAGGGCTTGCGCACTCGACGTCTTAGATAAGGTTGACGGGGAGTTACCCATCGCTGTGGTAGACGAGAAGAAGTGTACGGGGTGTTCTATCTGTTACGACTTCTTTACTTGTCCTGCGATCACTGTAGGTAAGGACAAAAAGGCCGTAATTGACCAAGTCCTGTGTATAGGGTGCGGCGCTTGTGTCCCGGTTTGTCCTTATAACGCAATATCATTAAAGGGGGATGTACCTAAAGGGTGGGACGAGGTATGGCTAAGCTGAACATTGTCATCGGAGGGGTAGGTGGACAAGGAGTTATAACTATGGGGAAGATGTTGATCAGGGCTGTCAAGCCCGAGTATAAGGCCGTAGCCTCAGAGACCCACGGGCTGGCCCAGAGGGGAGGTGCTGTAAACGTCCACGTAAGGATAGGGGACGTCTATGCACCTTTGGTCCCCTTAGGGAGGGCTGACTACGTAATAGGGCTGGAGGCAATAGAAGGCCTCAGGAATATAAGGTATGCATGCGATTCGTGCGTCCTCGTGCTAAATAACAAAGTCCAGAGACCGGCTATCCCGAAGGTGGCCTTACCAACCATTGACGAGCTCATTAATACGGCTAAAAATTACGTAAAGGTCGTAGTCCTAGTCAATGCTGAAGACCTCGCTCTAAAGGCGGGGAACGTTAAGGCTGCCAACACTGTAATAATCGGGACCATGCTTGCCGTAGGTAAGCTAAGGGACTTTGTAGACGAGGAGGTATTAGTTAACTCCCTTAATGATGTGAACAGGAAGGCCCTTTATCTAGGTATGGAGAACTATGACATAGTCTTTTCAAAGTGATGCTCGGTTTTGTTACAAGGGGTAGACCCAACATCTTTATATGCCTAATAACTTGTTGATGACGCTCATTGGCGGGGGATATAATAAGTCATTTTTATTTATGAGGATCACGGATAGTAGTTTACGTAAAATCATTGCGTTTGAATATTTCTATTGAATAGGTATATGGTATTACCAAACTAATGACTAAGGCTCCGAGTTTTTCTTGTATTTAATGTGGAATGGAGTATATAATTGTGTACATATGTGTTAGAGGTAATACTAGTACTCAGTCAAAGTCAAAAGGACAAGGTAACTTAAAACTATCGAGTATATTGACAAGAAAACCCTGCCTTTAATACCTGACGAAGTATAACTTCTATGGTTTTTCAATAACTGCTACACGGACAACGTTGAGAGCCTCCTGAGCTACCCTTAAATCCCCTGAGTAGCATTTTATTGAAAAATCGTGATGTCGGTTACTAGGTACTTACTTTTTTGTCCTCTACCTAATGTCGAACGGTTTGGGCTCTGGGACTTCTGGTGAAAAAGTAAATAGTATTTAGACATTCAGTTAGTGACAACTCAGACATACATAAGGACTTTAGATAAAATACTAACAGCAGTATAGCAACCTAAATATATCCGAAATCCCCTTTTCTAAACATGGGTTTAAGAGATAATTTAAAGGGAGTAAACATCCTGAGGTTCACATGGGTTGGACTTGACGGGATAATAAGGTCTAAGGGAGCTTACATCGACGAGGTAGACGACTTGGTGAAAACCGGGATCGGGCTCACCATGGCAATGATGAGCTTCACGCCGATGGATTACATCTCCCCTTACGGGACCTTCGGTCCGGAAGCTGAGGACGTCTTCTTAACCCCAGACCTCTCTACTCTCTCCGTATTTCCGCCCTCAGCAATGGTTATTTGTGACTTATACAAGGGAGGTTCACCTTGGGAGTATGACCCGAGGAGCACCCTTAAAAGGACAATTACAAAATACTCCGACTTCGAATTCAGGTCCTCATTTGAGGTAGAATTTTACTTAGTAAAAGACAGAAGACCTTACGATGACGCTAAATGTTTCGACTCCAGGGCTTTTTATACTAACACAATCGTCCCGGAAATAGCCGACACGGTGAAGGGCTTGGGCATAAACCCGTTAAGGGTCATAAAGGAGTATGGCCCCGGTCAATACGAGTTCGATATCCTGCACAAACCGGCTTTAAGGAGCGCGGATGAGGTGGTAATATTCAAGGAAGTGGCTAGGCAAGTAGCGAGTAAATATGGAGTTGAGGCAATATTTATGCCTAAACCTTTCAACAGGTTAGCCGGTTCTGGGCTACACTTAAACTTCAGCATATGGAAGAACGGAAAGAACGTATTTTACGATAAAAACGACTCCCTTAACTTGAGCGACCTCGCATATAATTTTTTGGCGGGGATTATGGAACACGCAAAAGCATTAACGGCAATTGCCGCACCTACGGTCAATTCTTATAAGAGGCTCGTCCCGGGGTCGTGGGCCCCGACCAAAATCACTTATGGCTATAATAATAAGTCCGCAATGGTCAGGATACCCACTCCCTACCCTAACTCTGCCGAAGTAGATAGGAGGATTGAATACAGGGTACCAGACCCGACGACCAACCCCTACCTACTTTTATCCGCGTTTATAGAGGCAGGGATGGACGGTATAGAGAGGGGGCTGAGACCGCCTTCTCCTACTAACGAAAACGCGTATTATAAGAAAGATATAGAAGATATTCCGAGCAACTTGAGGGAGGCTTTAAACGAACTGAAGAAAGACAATAGGTTAATAGAAAGGGTAGGGAGAAACATAGTCGAAGAATTTATACGTGTTAAGCTCGCTGAGGTCGAGGCGTATGAGAGCTATGTAACGGACTGGGAATACGATACGTATAAGGGTGTCTAAATGATAATAGACGACCACCTCCACTGGTTTTCAGCGAGACCTATGAACGAGAAAGAACTCGTAATGGCTGCTGCTGAAAGTTGGTCTGAGGACGAAGTCAACACAGATGTTTACACCATGAACCGTTTAAGGCCCTTTTACATTACTTTAAAGAAGAGGTTAAAGGGGCTCTTTGGTGATAACTTCATAGAAGAGAGGAATAAGATGGTCAAGGACGACCCGGTGAATTATGTAAAGTTCCTCTTTAATGACGCTGGTATTGTGGGGCTTGTAATAGATGAAGGTTTCGGAAAAAAGGAGATGGAAATACCTATCAAGTATAAATTGCTTTACAGGGTAGAGACGTTAATAGATAAAGGAGACCTCTTCCTCTTATCGTTCGATAAGGCTCTAGAGGTCTTTGAAGAGACTTTAAGGAGAAAAATATCTGAAGGTTATGCGGGGTTTAAATCAATAATTGCTTACAGAACCGGGTTAAAGGTCTCATGTGACGAGGATTTAGCAAGAGCTGATTTCGCGTCTAAGAGGGCTGAATGGTTCGGCCGTGTATCAAAAGGTTTCAGGGATTTCCTATTGTGTAAAACACTTGAAATAGCTAAGGAGTTAAAAGTACCAGTCCAGATACATACGGGCGCTGGTGATAGGGACATTAAACTTGAGTTAACCAGACCATCGTATTTGACCGACCTCGTAAGAAAATATGAGGGCAGTGTCGTCTTTGTCCACGCCGGTTATCCATACCATAGAGAGTCCGCATGGATGAGCTACATATTCCCCTCTGTCTACCTCGACGTGTCCCAAGTGGTCCCCTTCGCTCCGCTCGCCTCGTTTTCCGTCCTTAAGGAGGTCTATGAAGTAGCTCCTATAAATAAGGTCATGTTCGGGTCGGACGCATTCAGAATTCCGGAAGTCGCATGGCTTGCAGCCCATCTGGCGAAGGAAGGTTTTAATGAGCTGAAAGACGAAATGGAGAGGAGGAAACTATTCGAGGTGGAAGACCTAGAGGAAATGGAGAGGAGATTTTTCTACTCAAACGCTGCAAGACTATATAACTTTTGAATTAATCTATACATTATATTTTTAATTTTATCCCGCTTAGATACCCTACGTAGAAGAACAATAGAGATATTAAAAATACAGTGATCAAGTCGAATGGGTAAGGGATTAAGTCCATCCCTCCGAATGAACCTAGGACGGATATCAGCAGTATTGATAGTAACCAACCCACATACCAGGCCCCTCTCTTGACCTGCATTAAGACAAACCTCCCGTACCTCACCTCGTAATATAGGTAGATAGGGATCCCCGCAAGTACTGACCCTATAGTATAAAGAGTAGTAGGATAAGATGCCCAGTATATCATGAGCCCGCCGGCAGCAAACGCGATTGCTGATAAAATTCTCGCATATCTTATTCTAAACGGCCTCTCTCTATTACCGTCTATTTCTCTTAATACAGCTAGGGAAACAGCAGCCGGTGCATAGCTCACCACACTAGCTACTGAGAAAATACCGGCCTCGGACAGGAACTGTGGGAACGCTATCATATAGGTTACTCCAAACACTAATGAGACTATTAACGCGATGTAGGGGACGCCTTTATTATTCAACCTTAAGAACGTCTTCGGCATATAACCGTTTTTCGCATTTGCATATAACACTCTAGCTGCTGAACCAAAGTAAATTAAGGTCGACGAAATAGAGGCAATTACAGCTATAATAAAGAAATAGACACCGAGCATATATAGTTTTCCTGAGAACTCCTGAGGTATAGGTGCGGACAAAGTCGATATATAAGTCCAATTAAACGGCTTAGTCCCGATTGCATTCCAGTCAAGGGCCCCCAGAAATACTACGGACAGTCCCGTGAATATCAAGAACGAGAGGACTATGGAGATAATTACAGCCCTCGGTATATCTCTTCCGGGATTTTTCATCTCCTCTCCATAGTCGATGGGCTGTCTAAAACCTGCATATGCGTAGACAGTTATTGACGATGCTATTAACGCCCCTGAAATCCCGAAAGGTGCAATTCCGCCGTAATTTTGGGGAGGAGTAAAGTTAGAGGGGTGGAAAACCAGTATCGGGGTTATTATAATAAATGCTACTATACCTACTACTTTTATCCATGTCATAGTGTCGTTGACATTAGCGACTAATTTAACCCCTGAGTACTGTATCATAAAAAAAGATACCAAGAACAATACTGTTACTGTTTCACCTAGCAAAGTCAGGGAGCCGTTACTGTAAAGTTGCGGAAAGAAGAAGGACAAGTATTCTACGATAGCTACTGTCTCAGAGATCACGGCCATAAAGTACCCTATAAACGTCCCCCATGCGTTAAAGAAGCTTGCAAATGCTCCGTGGGAGAAGTGTAAATACCTCACGACTCCACCGGTCTCTGGATAAGTGGAACCTAGCTCAGCAAATATTAAACCTAATAGGGACATAATGACCAGACCTATTAACCACGCTAGTATTCCAATAGGACCGCCGTCAGAGAAAACTATCGCGGGGATAAATGGGACAGCTGAACCTAAGATCCCCCCTAAGGACATGAAAGCTGCGGATATGGGCCCTATTTCTCGCTTAAACTCGGCCATAGAATAAAGTTTAAAGGACCAGTCTTTAAAGTCTTTATAGTCTGTTTCATAATAGATGGAGGATGGACATAGTGTCGTCACTAGGGGTATTTATATTTCCACACTCACATTAGGACATATAAGACTTTTCTTAGCATCTTCTCCATATAGAGATTTTTATTAATTAATAAATTTATACCATATTGAAAACATTATCTCACTACTCTCATGATATGTATGAATAAACGTTAATTTTCCTTCCTGCTTATCCCTTAGTCTGTTATTTCTGATAAAGATTATAATTGCCGAAAAATTAACAAGGGTTAACGATTTCGTATTACCCTGTGACTCATCGAGATTTATGCAAAATTCCTTAGTAGTGTCTAACCTTTAGGATTGTAAATACCTCTGTAAATAAAAGCCATCTGTCTTAATACGATAAAACAATATAAGCGTCACCTTTAGACGAATTAAATAGTAAGGACCTTTCAACATCAGTTAGTATTTTACGTAAAGTCCTTACGTCGACATATTTTTGTTATACTTAGTAGGATTTAAAGGCTAAGGTAGAACCCTATCATCAGCAACAATTTATGCTCCCCAACGAGATGAGCAAATACTCGCTGGTGATTTACCTTTAAAGCGTGAAGAGGTATAGTATAACTATATGGATATATGGTATAACGTTATGTTATATATTATATCAACTCATACTTCCTCAGTCTATGAAGGACAACGGTAGCTTCAACTTAAGGTACACATTCCCTATGTATATGACCATAATGTTGTCCTCTAGTGCCCGGTTGAGTATATAAGATCCTCAAACATATAACGTAAATATTAAGGTATAAGTATTGAGGGAAATATCCAAAGATAATACTCAGCTGCCACTATTTTTCAATAAATGCTAACTAGTTTAGCTCCAAATGTAAATTAGATTGTGCCTAATCTATCGTTAGTAAAGGTATGCCTAACAAGTTTTGGATAGCAAACAAGTTCGCTAGGTACCGTAGATAATATCAGCGTAATGAAATCGTTATATGACGTTATGCGGAAAGAAGCTATATCGCTTCTTGATATAAAGTAAGGTCAAAACGAGCTCAATCGTTACGGCTTATATGTTCAGCCCTTAAAAGCTTACAAAGTGACAATACTACATAGAGGAATAGTACACGGAGGACCGGAAACAATAATAAGGCTGACTATTTATGACCAAGGGGATAGTCAAACAAACCTTACCTTGAAGAACTAAGGAGTAATTAGATAAGAGAAATGTGTCCTATTGGGGCAACGTATCCGAGTTATTAAAAAAGTTTAAATTTATTTAGAAATATCCTCCAGTCTTCTCCCTGTAGTCCTTGGTCCTAATAGTCCAATATCTAGTGACACTATAGCTATGAAGAGCCAGATAATTCCGAAAGTCGCTAAGAGGCCTAAAGGCAGGAAGAAGGCTGTTATTATAAGGACAAGTATTGATGTGGAAAACCTACTTATACTGTAAACCAGACCGGCACCAGTAGACCTAACTCTGGTGGGAAAAATCTCTGCTTGGTATGTGTGGAAGAAGTTAGAGAAGTTCCATAAGCTAAACGCTACAAGGAAACCCAACAATACGGTTAGTGCAACGTTAGGGGAGAGGGCAAATGCAGTTCCAAGTACTCCGGCAGATATTGCAGAGCCTATAATACCATACTTCCTGTCTACTTTGTCTATTATGAAGTAGTTAAATATACTACCTACAATGAACCCCGTGTATATTATCATTGTGAACAATAGGGAGTTGACGAGGCTTATACCCTTATCCAAGAGGAACTCTGGGGCTAGCACTACAAAGCCGTAAAAGACCCCTGACTGGAAAAATTGGAAGATTATCATCATTATAGTCCTTTTCCTTAGCTCCTTTGAGAACAAGTCCGAGAACTTTGAGTGGGTTTCTATAGAGTCTACATTTTCCGGTTCCGGTAAGCTCTTACCCTCATTCATAACAGCCTCTTCCCACTTCCTGACTATCGCATCAGCCTCCTCAGCCCTTCCTTTACTTTCCAACCACCGTGGCGACTCGTCCAGCTTAGTCCTTAAAGCCCATACAATTAACGCTGCAACCCCCATAAACCATAAGGGTATCCTCCAAGAGTAATAGTTTAGACTACGGGAGGACAAGTACGTGACCAAAGCAATCACCGGTGCCGATGTTACTGCAAGAGTATAGACTAAGGCTACTCCTCTACCTCTCACTTTTCCAGGCATCATTTCTGAAGTATAAGTATCTACTAAAGGGAACTCACCACCAACACCGATACCCGCTATAAACATTAGTACCGAAATTACGTAAAAGTTGCTCATAAATCCCGCTATTATTGTCCCCAAGCCGAAGAGTAGTAGGTTTATTAAAAACGCTGTCTTCCTACCTTTTAAGTCGGCAAATCTGCCGAAGAATATACTCCCTACGGTTTCTCCTAAGAAAAAGGCAGTGGTTATTGCGGTGATCGCAACTGTTAGGTTTGGAAATAACACTTTAGAAATGACTGCGGCTATCACTCCGTTACCTAAAAGCATTAAAGTCTCTACCCATTCTCCTCCCATCACTAAGAGGAGGAATTTATAATGAATGCTGCTTAACGGTAACCTTTCCATTCTACCTATAACGTTGACTTTAACCTTTGACATAGCATTAATGTATGTAAGGATTTTGGTAATAAAGGGCTTTTTGAAAGACCTAACTATTAAAACAAGACAATTGAAAGTATGTTTGAATATGCTAAAGGATAGTTATAAATTAAAAAATAATTAGAGTTGAAAATCTACGGCTATGTGACTTTACGATAAAATTGATCGAGGATCAAGGAAGTTTAACTCTTATAAACTTTGTACTCGTCTAGTTATACTCAGTTACTAAAGGGCAATCTCCCGTCATGCTCACGGCGAATATGTACGCTTTAAGTTAAAGGTCATGATGTCGTTTGATACTCACAGAATATAATGAAGGGTAAGGGTGCTTAATGTAAAGCAGACACATTTAGCAAGTAGGGGACGAGAGCTTACCTTTCAGGGCCTGCTGAACATAACTATAAACTCAATAAAGACCCCTCTAATTCTTGTTACCCTGCTTTTCTTCCGATAATGTCCTATAATAACAAGCTTCCCAGCGACCAATAAAATCAAGACTAAAACTTAAAATTGTATTATGTTAGGGCTACTATATTATTTTCTTAGCGTTCCAGTTATTAAGAAAGTCCGGTGTCTATCCATGTGAGGGTATAGTATAGACTTTAACTTATTGGTTTTTACACGACCTCAGTTCGTCCCTTTAGTGCCTTCGTGGTTATACGATATACTCGGTCAGTCTCTAAAAGACCAAGTAGACCCGGTCTATTATATCAGTTAATACGTCTAACCTTGACGAGGAAACAACAGGGATTCATAAACAAAGGTAACGCAATTACGCGGATTGCCTAGCTCCTAAAGTCAAAATTAAGTATAAAAGATTTTACGAAAGTAGTCGAAGACCTCGTATACTCCTTTATACTAAGTCATTAAAATTCTTGAGTATAGCTAAGAAAATACCATTTTTAAGCATTTAATTTAGTGAAAACACGTCTGGTATAGGGGTTTTATGAAAAAAGCATCCTTATTTTCGGGCTATACACTCTCAAACAATTTAGTCAGGTTAAGCATGTACGAAGTAATGCCGTGTATCGTGAAGACCGTAACTAACCAAGTGATCACTTACGACGCCTTACGCGGGCTCTCAAAAAAGATACGTGAGAAAGAAGAGGAACTAGTAAAGGAAGGTATAGATAAGGGGTTTATAAACGACCTTGCTGAAGACGCAGAGAACGCAGACGGGGCTATATGTGGGAGTGAAGAAAGGATGAGAGCTTATATAGAGATCCTCTACGCGCTTGAACCTTGACTGATCAGCTTTTCCACAGCCTCCTCAGTACTTTTATCCTCAAAGAATACATAAACTCCCTTAGTCCCCCTTGTCAACATTACGTAATACCTGTTCCTAAGCAAAGCCAATACTTTTTCCCTGCACTTTTTGTCCTTACACTTCTTGGCGATCTTCATCAACGAGTTCCTCCCTATGTAGTCGGTTATGGGGTCGGGGTCAAAAGTCCACCCCCCCCCCATCTCTCCATACGAAGTCTCTACCCCACACTACCCCTACATACTCCGCATCAAACCCTTGTGCACCGTACACGGAGGAGCAGTACTTCAGTGGGTCTAACTTTCCCGTCCAATACCTCGGGTACTCTGTCTTAGGGTCCATAAGCCATGTCACCCTCACGTCTTTACTCTTGTATAAGTCGAGGCCCGAAGGCAAGGGATAGCCTATCCTTAATCCCCTATCCGATTCCGTAAACGCACACACTAAGGCTACCCTCCTCCCCTCCTCCTTCTTTTTCCCGAGCTCCCTCAGCATGTCCTCTATATCGGAAAATACCCTGAACTCGAAATCAGGGAGGTGAGAGGGCCTACCCTCTAATATACTCCTTACGAACTCTACGTAGTCCTTAGGTGCCCTTAATACAGTATATAAGTCGTATTCTTCTACGTCCTTCAGGTGTTTTAAGAAGTTCTCCCTAGTCCCGGCCTCATTATCTAAGAGCACTTGTTGGTCGTCGTAAAAATATACGTTTACCCGCCCCTTAGGAGATCTCCTTATTACGTCTTCCCTCATCCTCTGGGCCTCATCAAAGACTATCAGGTCGATCTGCCTCTCCCCGAACTGTCCCCTGAACCAGTCCTCAAAGCCCTCTTCGCCTATACCGGGGTACCCCTTTATCCCCGTAGAGTAGAACCGTATGAAAGTACTGACCTCGTGGCCCAAAGCCTGCCTTACGACGTTTAACAGCCTGTTATTGACATATGAGAGGAAAGAGAAGTACCCCCTGCTGAGCCCCTCCAGAAAAATTGTCACTGCGAGCAGGCTCTTCCCCGACCCGCTGTTACCCCTGATCAGGAAGTTCTTCCTTTCACCTCTTTCAAGTGCGTCCATAACCCTTTTGAGTATAATCGCCTGCTTTTCGGAGAGCCCGTAACCGTAGGGTAAAAGTGCCTTAGCTAAGTCCTCTTGCTTTCTCTCCTTTATCGTTTCTACGAAGTCGACAAAAGTCTTATTTAACCTGAGTTTACCTTTCACTATAGTGTCAGGGTCTCCCGGTGCCATGGACTTTAGTTCGTCCTTGAGCTCGTCTATCTCCCTGATCGTCTTACACTCAGAGGAGTAGTCGCTGGTATTGTAGAGGAAGAGTAAACCGTAAAACTTTACCCCTGAGGAGTGGAAGAAGTTCAGTTTGGTAACGTAATCGGTGAGTTGGTAACACGGGTCCAGGTGGAGTTGCCCGTCTGCCTCCACTATGTCCATGTCCACCTTCTTTACTCTCCTCCAACCTTTAGCTTCGACCACCAAGGCCCTATCCTTACCCGTAAAGATTATATCAGCCCTACCGTCTGAAATAGGGTACTCCCAGACCGAGGGGAACTCTATACCGTCAAGCAGACTTACAAGCTTCTTCCACGCGTTCTTCTGTTCTACCGACGGTTCTTCTCCGTATGTGTCTATATATTCCTCCACCAGTTCTGAGTAAACCGTGTCGTCTACTTTGCGCACTACTAGGGGGAGCACAAGTTGTCCTTAAGGTGCACATTTATTAGCTTTTCCTAAGTGATGGAGGGCTTGACGGCTTACTTCATAGTGTGTAAATAAAGCGGGGGCGTAGTGTAAATAAGGGCTGAACTAGTTGAAGGGTAAAATGGAGTCAACGGGTGAAAATGAAGTTAAAAAATTTAGAATGACTAAATATGGAAGAGAAATTGGTTGTTAACGAGATCCTTAGTAACAGTTATTCATGATACTGATTGAAGAGGTCTATGAGCGACTTGAGGACGAACTAGTGATAAAGAAGCTGGAGGAAAATATTTATGCAATAAGGTCTTTGCGGGCTGAGGTTAAGAGGTTAGGTGAGGCTGTGGTGTCTTTGCAGGAGACGTAAAGGAGCACGGTGATGATATAAAAACCCTAAAAAAGGCAGTTAAGAGATTAAAGGCAAGTCGATTAAGATAATGGTCAGAAAGGCAAAGAAGTTATCAAAAGAAGTGGGCAGTTTTACGAATAGGGCGGTTAAAAGGGTCGAAAAGGCTATGATTCGGTGTAATTGCTAAGGGGTATATGGAGTACAATATTCTATAATTTTAAAATAATAGCCCAAGAAAGATTTGTTCTATGTAAGTTAAGGACTTAGTTTTAATCGATATCGTTTAATTCAGAATAACGTAAATAGATGTAGTTATGGCTATGGATTACTCTAGTAAAGATCAAAATTTTTATTTAAATATAAAGATAATTTATCTGTGGCATCAGAAATTGTTCCAGAGGCATACACTTCAATATTAGGTGATATAATTCTCCAGGAATGTTCTAAAATAACAAAAGAGAAATGTAAATATAACGATACTCCAATAAAGCTGAAACCTGATCCTAGTGAGTATAAATACGGATTGAAAAGAGAAGAAATAATAGATATAATCTCGAAATATTTCCCTGGAAAAGAAGAGGAAATATTACAAAAAATGCTTAAAAATAGTTATATCCTAGAATTTTCTGATGAGAATGATAATAAACAATATCGTAGTATTTATATGGACTTGTTCATCAGAAGTGTTAATCTTAAGACAAAAAATTTCACTCCTAATTATATAATTAACCCAAGATTGAGTTTAGTAAAAGTTACTATACCCTCTAATGAAGATAGAAAATATAGATTAGATATGAATAGTAATGTAAAGGAAATCAGAGAATTAGTTGATTTACTTGTACAAGAATTAGGTGACAAAGATGCTGAACAATATGTCAAAATTGTTAATGAGTACTTGGAGTTAAGAAAATATAATGGTCTCGATCTTATTCAGATTTCTATGATAAGAGATGCTATTAGAGACTTTATTAATGGAAACCATATACTCATAGAAGCTCCGACGGGTTTTGGAAAAACTGAAATTTTCTTATTTTTAATATTATTCGTTCTAATTAAATATAAATTTAATAGTAATAATAAAATTTTAATTTTGTATCCAAGAAAAGCGTTAGCATTGGATAATATGAACAGAATTATAATGTTATCGGCATTGATTGAAAAAATAAAGGGAGTGAAGGTTCCCGTACTGCTCAGAGACGGTGACTCAGATAAATTAGAAGAAGGTAGCAAAGTGAGAGGTGGCTCTTTAACTTGCCCTAATAAACATCCTTTAATTTTTAAGAATAATAGAGTAACTTGTTCTGATGAGAAGTGTGAATACAGAGAAATGGTTCACATATTAGACACTAAAAAATATAAAAACTACAATGCGGAGCCTTTAATTATCATATCTAATATATATACTATAGCAAATAGACTTTTAACCTTTCGCAAAACGGAGGATATAAACATAGAGGATTTTAAGAAAATTTCTCTAATCATATTGGATGAAGTGCATGTTTATACAGATATTTTTGGCGGTATTACCTCCTCTGTACTGGGAGGAATTAAAGAGATAAACAATAATGTCAAGTTTATAGGAGTTTCCGCTACAATTCCTAATAGGGATAGTTTTGCTAAACAGTTATTCAACGATAATAGAATATCATTTATAAACAGCCTAGAGATAGCTAACAAGATTAGTGAAAAACTTAGAGGTCAGAAATTCTATCTTGTCGGGTTCTTCGAAATAAGACCGGATATTTCATGGCATACTTACGCTCAATTATGGACTATTCTTGCCTCCACCTATTCTATCATTTATCTGAATAATCCTATAATCGCTAAAGGCGGTTTTACACAATCAGATCCTAAAAATAATACTCCTGATAACTATTTCTCATATCAAAACATAGTTTTCATAAATAATGTGTACGAGTTAAGGAGGTTCAGAGAAGAGATAATGCAAAACATCAGTATAGGAGAGCCGAAAGACAGAGTAAAAGGGGATATTAAGGAAGCTTTTCGAGATCCTTATTACGTGTATCTCCCTCCAGAACTAAATAACCTCAATAAGGCATCATTAGATAACAATAGAATTCATTGGATAGGAGAGATCATCAGAAAACACTTTGGAATAGTGTTTATGGATGCTAAGGATAAGTTTGAAAGGTTTACAAAAATAGCTAAAGGAGAATATATAGCTATAGCGTCTACGTCATCACTTGAGTTAGGGGTTGATTATGAAGGGGTTTCATTTATATTAAATGCAAGTGCAGATGATGAGGTTGAAATCGTCCAACGATTGGGAAGGGCTGGAAGAAGTAGTAAGATGCCAAAGATAACCTTAGGGATAATATTATCTAAAAATGTACCTCATCAGAGTTTCAGGATTCATGATGAAAATTACTCAAAGAGAATCATATACATGCTATCGGGTACTCAACTCGGGGATATTGATAAAAATAAAATCGGATTAAGAATAATGAAAAATGCTAAGCCGGTGATAGAGTTTAAAAATCTGGTCATTGCCTCTATTAATCTGTATAAAAAAGGTATAATTTCTGATATTAACGTTGATTTGCAAAGTATATTTTCGGAAATGGAAAATTTTGTTGAAGATGGTATTATAAAGTCTGAGTTGAACGAGTTCAAGGAAGTTTTCTTTACAAAGAGACTAAATTGCGAAAAAATTATGAATAGATATGCTAAGTTTACTAAGATTAAAAGCACAGAAAAAGATCTTCCATTTTACATAGATAAATTGGAAGAAAAAACAGAAAAATTCTGCGACAAGATAAGTAAAGATAAAGTACTTTCTAAGAGTATTACTCAAGAAAATAATGAGAATATTAAAAATATATGTGCTAAATTAAACAGTAATTTAGAGAAAGGGATAAAACTGGCTGATAATTTCAATAAGTCGTCTGATGTCACAGCGAGAAGGGATAATCTAAATGAACTTAAGAAAAAACTAAGGGAAATACGTTCAAATTTTGAAGAACTAGATGACCTATTAGGTAGTCAAGGAATAAAACATTTAATTAACTACCAGGATGAGATACGGAAAAAATTAAACAGAAATGTTCAAAATATAATAAATATAGTTCTAGATTTAGAAAAGTTTGTGGATAAACAACCTTTAGAAAATGAAAAATATTTTATAATATGCAAGAAGATAAATTCTATTCCAAATAAAAAATTAAGAAATCCCAATATCATTAGAGAATTTATATTTAACTATTCATCTATATCTAGCGTTGGACTTGGCGTGGAAGATCCTAATTTGACTAGACAGAATATAAAAGTGTCTATTAATGACCCATTAATTAATTCCTCACGTCCAATTTCTTGGCATCAGGATTTTTACACAATATTAACTCGCTTTTATCCTTTTACGATAGTCAACTATTCAGACTATCTTGAAAGCAAGCAAACTAGATCGTCTATCAGTAATATGCCATACGGAACTCTTTTACTAGGGTTGAATTTAAACTACAACGAGTGGGACCATAATATACGGAGGAATATAGGACGATATCTAAGTATAGATATTCAAGGTAGAAAGAAAGTACTAGAATTAAAGGATATTAGGGAGATAAAAATATACAATTTGTTAGATCTTGAAAATAGATTAGGGAACCCTATTGTGTTAAAATCTAAAAAAGGCTACGAATTTTATGTAAAATTAGGAGTTGATGTAAGCTATATTGATTACTATTTACGTAATCCAGATCAAGTAAGACAGCTGGCCAATAATAAGGGGTTAAGATACGACCCGTTCATCTTATCATATAGTAGAGTATGTGATATTGGACATGGTATATCAACGGATCCATTTGATATAAACTGCCCGTTCCAAGGAGAATGCAGCCTTGGAAAAATTTTTCTTCCTCATAGTTGCAGACATTGGATATCTTACTCAATGTCATCAATGAAGCGTCCGATACTTCCGTTTATTGATAAATTAAACGATAATAAGATAAGAGGTTCGGTTTTAGTGTCTCCAATAAATGAAGTCTTTGAAGTTACTTCTTTGTTAGTGTTCAAGAAATTAGATAAGGTCTTAATATCTATAAGTGACTATACATTACCTATCTATTTGAATCCTAAAATAAGAATAACCTTATATGATACTAACGGGTTGAAAGTACGGTTTAACAAACTTATAACAAAAGAAATTTTAAAGAAAATGTTATTTGATGAAGAATCTAAAGAATTTGAAGAACTTCGATACATATTACTGACCAAATACTATATAATTAAAAAGTTCAGGGGGAACGTATATGTGGGGGTAAGGAACTTGGTTTCCAAAAAATATAAGGAATACATAGAACAAATATACTCAAATAACGGAGAAAGAGAAGAGTTTCTAGAATTTGTATATACAATATTACTTCATACTTTAGCTCATTTATTATATGAGTTTATCATCTCCAAATTCAACGTCGATGAAGACTTCATAGATTATTATTACAATCTAGATATGAATAATATTTTTAATAAGGATGATGATTCAATATATATATACGAGAAGACTTCTTATGGTACGTTGAAATTAAGTGAAATTATAGTAAGAGGTTTTAAAAATATGACTAATTTATTGGACGAATTTTATGAGTACGCACTAGATGAGTTAAAGAGGCATGAACAAGACTTAGATAGTTATGGTAAAAGCTTAAAGAACTTAAAGGCTCAAATAATGAGTGGAATCAATAAAAATTACTATAAAATACTTCAAGATGAAGTAGAGATATATAGGAATTTGTCTAATAACAAAATTAGACCAGATTTATACACATTCAAGCTTTATCTTACAGAGAAATTTAACAAAGATAAAGTTAACGAGGAGATTAATGACTATTTAAGTTTAGCTGATGTGGTATTGGAAAATATATGTATTGATGGTTGCTCTTCATGTGTTATAACCGATTATTGTCATTATCCTCTACATCAGAATCTGGTAGTGAGTAGGAGATTAGCTTATTATTTTATTAAGGAGATATTCGATGAAAAGTCAAAAAGAATCAAGAGTACTATAGAATTAAAAGGAAATTCTGATCTTGGGTTTCAAATAATAACCCATTTCGCTAAAGAAAACGCAAAATTAATAAAGATAACTAGCGCCTTTATCGATAAGGAATGTCTCGATATTATAAAGTCAGTTCTAAATACAAACCGCAATATATTAGTAGAATTAACTACCAATAATTTAAATAATAGTAAAGTACTACAAGAATATTCTTCTCTTATAGAAAGTCTTAAGACTACGGGACGTTTTAAACTGAACTTCGATCCAAAGACTCATGTTAAGGAATACGAGGTATTATTCGATTCTAATTATAGAATAACTATAACAACAAGTTGGAATTGTGAAAAATCTTCGAGTAAGCAGAACTTCAGTATCAGTGTATCTTATATGAACACATGATGGAGCGATATCTAATACAGAATTTTTTGTAAATTAAGGGAAAGAGTTAGTCTTATAAAACCATATAAGTTATAGAAGCAAAGACAATATCGTATGTTTTTTCAATTTCGACATGTGTCCCTTTGCGATTCACCGATCAAGAGTATTCGTATTAAACCCAAGTAAAACAGTAAACCAGGTTTCAAAAACTTAGGCTGCTTACGTCTCCATTGCAAATTGAAATACTCTCTATTGAATTAGTACAATTCTATGTATAAATAATCAAACCATATTAAATATTCTATTTAATCAAAGTCATAAACCTCTATTATCCGTTCTACTAGGACCTTTTACGTTTCTTTTACGGCTTCTATTTGTCTAAATAGAGTGAGATTGTAACTATTTAAATTTACACTAAGCAATATTAATATGATAGTGTATATATAAAAAAGCGTATATAAGAAGGTTATAATCCGGATTACCCAGAATGATTACACATGTATTGTATAATTCATTCGTTGCTCGAATTATTCCAATTCGAGGAAAATTACAATTTGTAAAAGAGCCGTGAAAGGCCCCTAATAGTTTTTTAATAATAATTTTACAATAATATATAATTAACAGTTAAAATACCATTTCGATAAGACAAATTGAAATTATAATGGATCTATGAATAACCTTACATCATTAACCTCTAAAGATGATCGAGTATATAATCGGTCAGTCCATATAGGGCAAGAGTACTTTCATGTAAAGCGTATAATATTTATCTATCGGAAGAGAAAGAGGCCTTATCACATAATGTTCAATTAAGTATATAATATAATTTCTCTTTTCTCTTTAATCCTTATTTTAGCACTTCCACATGTTTATTCAGAACTTATACTAAATCAGGGACTAAGGATAAGCCTCATTCTCTTATTTAGCAAATTTTTAGTATCGTACTAACGGCCGTGTTATTCTTCATCCGCTGACCGGGTATAGTAGTATAAGGTAAAATTCATGTCGATCAAGATTAGGTCCGTGATTATGTAGAGCAGATCTTTACTAATGAGTAACTGTAAAGTCTTGGGTTTTTATTGTGATCGTAAAGGATTTAAATGTGTTAAAGAAAATTATTTAACGTATTATGAGCGAGGATGACCAAGTTTTTTACTCAATTATATCAACGACCTTATCTGAGCATGACTTGAAAGAAATAATGGAACTTCATATTCTCAAATCTATTAATATTGATAATGATGGGAAGAATGAAAATATAAATAAAATAAAGGATTGTTTAAAGGAAAGATATAAGGCTTCAGATGTAAAAGTAGTCGTTATTCCTGATAATCAAAAAAATAATAAGAAACTTAGAATAGACTTTGAATATAGCTTAGTTAACTATTGTAGTACTTTAAGTAATATTCAAAATCTTCTAAATAAATTATCAAGTTTAGACAAAGGTCGTAAGCACAAGGTTAGTGTTTGTATACGCGTGAAATTAAACGATAGAATAAAAGAGGAGCTTGAGAAAAAATTACATAGAATTAAGAAATTACAATGGTTTATAAAAACCAAGTATAATACTCTTGATTGTTACATTAATAGAATAGTTTTACTTCCTGAAATACCTAGTATATCTATACTTAGGACTCTTTACAAAGCTGATAGCAAAAACTTAGATATAGATGCAAACCCGATCACTATAGGAAATGTTGAATTGGCTAAAACTGACTCAGATATTTATAAATTTAATAATTTCATCATATATAAAATAAGCCAAGACACATCAACCCAGAAATTCCTTGAAAAAAATTATAAAATAGATAGTATGGAGCGAATTTTGTTGTACACTCTATTCGGTATTCTTTCAGATAATAGGGTATTACTTCCTTGGCCTTTTTCATCTTTTCAATTAGCTGATGACAGTGATACAATATATACATTATTCATAGGAAAATTTAAGGTGAATAAAATTGTAAACAATGATAAGCAACAAGAGGAAGAAAACGATGAAATTTTGCAAGTAAACAATCCTAAAACCTTTTCGAGAATTAATCTTACTCTGGAGGGAATGCCTCTAGATCATAATTTAGTTGGGAAATCGTTTAGGATTGTATGCAAAGCTCTATCGTCAAAACAGATAAAAGAGGAAGTTGAAAAAATAGGATTGTTCTTAGGTAAAGCGTTCAACAAACTGGAAACTCAGAAGTTATATTTGTTGAAAGTTTTTGATGATACATTAATATCAGAAATTAGAGAAATAAGAAAAAAAATCCTTGATGACCCAAGACTATTTGAAGCCTTAAGAAATATCTTTCATGAAAATAATACAATTATGATAAAGGATTTTATCGTAGAGCAAGTATATCAAAACAACGATTTATTTAAACTTGCAGGCATAAATGATATCATAAAATTTCATACTAAAATTCTAATATTTTATAAGGATATATATAAAAAATTATTTAGGGATTCATACGAACCTAGTAGTATAATAAATGTATAATTTTCTAAATAAACTAATTGGAAAAGTATATACTTAAAATTCTACTTTACGATTTAGCGTTAGGCACTAGAGGGCGAAGATCTTATTCTTTCACCTTGTATTTATAGCTACTTTACGCTGTGACTTAATTACTCTTCACATACTAACTGAGTTTGATGACGGTATTTCTTATTAGTATTATATCGGCCTTAAAATAAATATGATATTCGTTCTATGCTGTGATCTACCCAAATAACCTGGTGACTCACCTAGAATTTCATATTTATTGACTATTTCTAGTCCGACTTTCTCAATAACTTCATACAAATTCTTCCATTCAGACTTCATATTGATTATAAGAACTATTCTTCCATCAGACTTTAATGATTCCTTGCTCTTCTTTAATATCGTTAATAGATTGTCGAAGTATCTTTCCTTTCCAATCTCCTTATTTAAAGCACTTTTTAAGGATATTCTTTCAAATAAATTTATTATTACTATATGCGGAAAACTTAATGAAGAATAGCTAGGTGAGAGTTTATAGTAAGGAGGATCAATAACTATTAAATCGCTTTTAGGATACTCCTTGACTAAGGCATCTCCCAGCATTCCGTGAATTTCTCCCCTTAATTTATACTTTCTTATACGCATCTGATTTCTTATACCGGAAATAACTGTGCTTCTAGCATGAACAGCAAGAGGGTTTGTCTCAACAGTGTATTCCGGAACCCAATACCCTTTTATTCCACCTGCATACGGAACGGGTTCATTTAAAGGAGGATACCAACGACAAAGAAGGGAGCATGTCTTCACAGAGTCACTAGCAGCTAACATTAGTAATAGTCTCTCTACTTGGCTTAGTTCCTTTGCCCTCTCAGCTAATCTATGAAAGGTAAGGAGTTGAGCTTTAGTAAAAATTTTTTCAGGTCTGGTTATATTTGCTTTAATGAGTCTATTTCCTTCCCTTAATTCTTCTATATAAATGTCAATATCGACCTCTAGTTCAACTTCTTTAAGTAGTCTGTTTCTATTTTCCAACCAATTTTTGTCAAATAATAATGTCTTATCTACTACAATTCCGAACGCTTTCCAACCGAAATAATCCACCACGTTCTTAGGCTTGTATAGAGGCTTTATAGTAACTTCAACTAAATTCCCGCAATGAGGGCAAGGGATTACCTTCTCCTCATTACTTTCACTCTCGAAAAAGTTTCCGCAATGAGGGCAAAGGATTACCTTCCTGAAAGGGTTCTTTTTCGTCATAACCCATGAGGGAACCTTATCTCTCGTAATTAATACATAAGATACCGTACTCCCTTTGTAGGACCAAATAGGAGAAAGTTCTTTCTTAGCTTCTTCAATTATAGAGTTAATATGATTAAAATTCACATCATTTCGCAGTGCAGAATATCCCTCAATTATCTTAACTGCAAGAGGATTAATATCGATACCGTAAGCATTATAGTTATACAGTGATGCTTCAACCAAACCGGTTCCTCCGCCTGCTAAAGGTTCAAAATAAGTTAGGCCGTGGGCATCTAAGATTTCCGGATTAATTAACGCCTCGTAAAATTTCTCGTCATTTTCAAGTAAAAAGGATGCCAGAATACTTCGGTATAAATATATATATCTCTTAGACCACCATCTATGCAAACTTACTTCCCTTTTTATTCCGCCTTTCTCCTTTTCAAGTATCAATTTTTCTACGACAGGTATATAGTTTTTGAGATCATCAAGTAAACGTAACAATTTTAACACCCTACAAGTGATAGGTCTTTTTATAACACTGTGTGATAACTGAAAAATTGATTTATAAAATGCACTAATACATTGTAAAAATTAACGCGTAGATTAAGCCTTCTAATCTTAAAAAATGAGGTTGTAGATGAAACTGCCTTTATAGCATCAAAGTACTTACTATTAATATTGCTAAATATATTCGTTATTACCTTATTACTTATCATAACAAACCTTTTATCTCTATATCTTATCAACGTTTGATTATAGCCTGCGATATAATGCGAAGGAAAACCGAAAAAATTTTATCATACACATTTTTATCAACTGAGCAATTTTATTAATAGTTACCAATAATAACGGTATAATGCTATCCTAGACTGAAATACAAATACCTAGAAGTCTTGGCATAGTCCTTATTCATAATAAACGCAACGGGAAGTTTAGGGGACGTCGACTTAAGGTCTAAGCACGTTCTTGTGAAAAACTAGTAGAAGATGTTGGAATAGGCCTGAAAAGAGGCTACTTGTCTAAAACTTGACAGGATACTTCATGTTTCTTTTGTAATTTTTATTTGTGTAAGTATTATGAGATCATAGCTACATATTAAATACACACATAACATTATTAATACGTAGTACGTATAAAAGCGTAGGAAAATTACTTTATAATTTGGTTTATGTAGAATTATTTAGCATGCACTTTATTATTTACTTATGGATTAACTGATTCGGAAAAAATTTCAATGCAATAAATGCCTTAGCGACCCGAAAAGGGTGGTGTAGAAAAATTTTACGAATTTTCAACTATTATTTGTACGCAACTCTCATAGTGTTGTTGCATAGCTATAAAGTCTCTTAATACTGCTTAAGGCATGTTGAGTCCTTGTCCTATACCGTAGCTTTGGGATAAGGTCCCTTGCACGCTAATTTATAGGTTAATAACGGCACTATGAAATTTTTCAGCTATTCTGGGAGTAAGGATAGGTCACGCCATGGGTAAACACTATATACTTTCAGGCACTATTGGACAAGACCTCATCCTTCTGTAGCACTCACGTGTACGTTTTACATGAAGGTATTCTTGCCCTTTATTAACTGACATAGTATAGTACTTATAAAGCTGATGTATAGCACTTTCTCTTTAACGCCTTGTAGTTTCAGTCATCTGACCAGTTAGAGTATAAGTGTTAAGTAAATATTTAAGGGAATATTGATTACGATGGATTTTTCCAATAAATAACATTTAGAATGAGATTTATACAATGATTGAAGCCTAACAGTTAGTTACCGAATTATTACCGTAGCAATAAGAGAGTTACTAATAGAATTTTTAAGATAATAAATACTAAATAATGGGAAACCTATTTATTTTAGATATATCTAATTTTTACTTATGTATGACGTGGTATTATCATCAGATAGAGGTTCTTTCACAGACTACGGGGGTTCCAGTGTTTTAGGCTATGTAGCTTGCATGCCGTCGAGACTTGTCCCTAGATCCTTCATGGACAGATTCTTTACCCCAAAAGTGAAGACTGATGAAGAAGGTAAGGCATTATATGCACCTTATGCGCTAAGAAAAATAGAAGCTATTTTACTAGAAGCAGGATATAAAGTAGTAGTAGTCCCCCCAGAAAATATAGAAAAATTCGCCCGTAATACTAAAGTGGTCGGGATTACAGCTCATGACCCTTTCGGTTTAAACCCGGTGAGCGCAAAACTCAGCTTTCTGTTCGGTGGAGGTCCAACGTGGACAGCTCAATTCTTTGATGAATTCGGGCAGAAAATTTCAGCTCTAAAACAAAGGTTCAACTTCAAGATTATAGCTGGAGGGCCTGGAGCCTGGGAACTCAGCTTAAATAAGCCCGAATGGATAGACGTGGTATTCCTAGGGGAGGCTGAAGTTGATTTACCTGCTATAGTGAAAAGAATAATTGAAGGGGAGGAAGTTCCAAAAGTTGTAAGGGGGAGAAACCCGAAAACCGAACAGATACCGACTATTAAGAACTCGGCGAGACTGGGAGAAGTCCAGATTACCAGAGGATGTCCTAGAGGGTGTAGATTTTGCTCTATAACTCCAGAGACCTTTAGATCTATTCCCCTTGAAGACATTAAGAAGGAAGTTGAGGTTAATCTCAGAGGAGGTTGGAAAAGGGTCGAGTTTATAACAGATGATGTAATGCTATATGGTTCGTCGAAGCTGAGGACGAACCACGAGGCCATAGTTAAATTATTCTCTGAAGTTATGAAAATGGGAGTTGATGGTATATGGTTCCCACACATTTCAGCACCCGCAGTTAGGGAAAGCCCTAAGACCGTCAGATCCATCTCGGAAATTGCTGGGTATAATATAGATAGGGCAGCGGCACCGGTAGTAGGCCTTGAGACCGGTAGCCTTAAAATATTTGAGAAATACATGCCGGCTAAAGCCTTTCCTTGGAGACCGAAAGAGTGGAGGGATGTAATACTCGACGCAACTGCGATTATGAACGATAACTACATATTTCCTTGTTATACAATGACAATAGGGTATCCTGAAGAGACTGAGGAAGACGTAAAAGAGAGTATTGACCTAGTCCAGACCATTATCGACCATCAGTTCACTGCGTGGATTTTCCCATTACCGGTAATACCCATATCGACTTCCTATATATCCAAGAATCCCTATCCTAAGCCTGAATCCCTGCCACAAGGCTATTGGGACTTACTCTATATGGCATGGAAGTATAACTTAAAAGTAACGAGGGAATTGATCCCTATCCTCACCGGAGGTATTAAGAATAAGCTAGTTAGAAATATAGTAAAAGTAATGATAAACAAAACCTTTTCCAATATCGAGGATATATTCAAAGGCTTTAAAGAAACTAAAGGAGAGCTATCTAGGACTTTTTCTAATATAAATCTAAATAATACTATGGGTGTAATAAAGGCTATTTATTGGCTGTTTAGGTTATCTGCGAAACCCCAGTAAACATGCAAGGTTTTTCCTTTCTTCTCTTTTTTTCCCTTGTTTTTTCTGGATCTTAATCCTTTTATGTGTAAAGGACAGTAAGCTGACTTCCTTATATAAAACATGCTAGTCAGGCCTGAGTAATATAGACCTGACTGGGTAAAAAGCCGTTGACTCAACGCCCTAAAGAGCGTTATGTTCCCCTCATCGGTTCGGGACTACATCTGAGGGGCAGTCGAGAGGGTTAGAGAACCCCCTCCCATTCAGGTTCGTAATAACGATAACATCACGGTCTCCTCATAACCGCACGAACACTTAAACCACTTGTATCCAGTTTCTACCATTCTCCGCCCACATTTAGGGCGGACACATAAGAGTAACTAGGGTTTAACGTACTCAACGACCAAACCGTGCTTTTCCGCCCTCCACTCGACCCGGAATTGAATCCTACGGTACTGCATTAGGTACAGCCTATCCCGGTACTCCTTAGAGAGTTCGATAACTCTCTTAATCATGTTAGTCAACTCCTCTAACTTTATGACATTACTACCAAAGGGCTTGACCCCGTGTAACGATAAACTACCTTAGTACTTGACTGAGCATAAGGACACGGTCTTCATCTACGCTAGGGCACTACACATAGAAGTATAATTAAGTGTAGACTATAAGCTTGTATGAGAGAGTATTGTACTATTACCCGACAGCACACTAATATTGTTTACACAATTTTAAAATTTTAGAGGAAAACTTCTACTTATGATAAAGACATACCTAAAAAGAGGAAACATAATAAGCCTTGTCGCTTCCCTAATTATCCTTGCTGGGCTGGTCCTCCTTGACCTCAAAGGTATATCATATGCGCTATCGCCCCAATTCCTAGCAATAATGTGGGTAGTATGGTTCCTAGCAATACCGTCCTTTATGTCCTACCACAAGTCGGATTTGGAAAGGCCGAAGCTCATGGACTACTTCGCAATACCGGCGATAATAATAACGTTCTTCGGACTAATCTTAGCTTCACTCGGTGACTTTTTAGGGATAGAGATAATCTTACTCGGGTACACGTTAGAGCCCGTAGCCGGGATCTCTATTTACCTCACTACTAAAAAGTTCAGTTATGTTAACTCTTCACTCTTCTTCTGGGGTGCCGTAGTGTTTACCGCCGGCCTCCCCCTTTACTTAGTCAACCTAGGTATCGTGTCTATTGCGGGAGATATAGTGAAGATGGTAGGGATAGTGGGGCTATTAATGAACTCCAGACTAATGGCTGAGGCAAAGTAATATGCGAAAAGCCCGAAGAGGCGAATATACTACCTCCTTTTTTCCGTTATTTCGTTTGGGGAAAAAGAAGAAGAGGACTCGGGGTTTAAATACAAGACACAACCCTTGGTGACGCTTTACGCTCCCTTGTCCCCATTCTGGTAAACGACTTTTGTATAAACTACTATTCGATCAGGGCACTCCAAAGTCAGCCCAAGTCGTTTGAAGGGTTAGGGAAAAGTTCCCCTTTTTAGGCTTAAGTAAGTATAACCAATAACTCCTCCGCTATGCTCAAGATATTTCTACAAACTAAGCGTATATCACACCCGTCAACATGTAAGGTCGAACAGCCACCAAACGCGTAAAGTCCTTAAGTGAGGTAAGGGGCTTCGAGGCCTAACGAGGTTTAGCCCTTCTCGCAGTAGTAAAAGCAGAGAGAAAAAAGGTGTAGTGCCCTGAACAGCTTGTAGGGGTTTACAGGTACCACTGGACACATTCTACCCTTTTTAATTGTGTTACTAGTCGGGAAGAGTAACTCAAACTCTATCTTTAGTAAGGTTATGACGCACGTCGGGGGGAGGGGAGTCTTAACTTAAGGGAAAAATGACACTACTGTCCTTGTCTGTCGTCCTCGCTTTCAGTGCCCGCTTCCGTAGTCTTTCATCTTTTGCTCAAAGCTCCACAATATACCTCCGTGGCCGATCTCAGCTATGTTCCTCGGTTCTGGGACCTTGCCGGTCATCATCCTGGTGAACATAATGTCTATTGTGTTGTACTCCTTAAAGTGTATCCCCCCGGCAGACACCCCGAAAAGGGGGACGTTGTTCAGCATGGCGACAATAGTCATCGTAGTCGGTTTTACCGGGACACCGTAAGCTATTATATTAGCGTTGAGTTTTTTAAACGCTTGATAAGTCTTGTCTGTGGGGTCTACAGAAGTCCCACCTGTGACTATGACGGCTTCAGCCCCGCTGTCTATAGACCTCAAGACCGCTTTGGATATTGCGTCTTCATCGTCCGGCACTACCTCGCTCTTAACTATAGTCCACCCGTATTTCTTGCACTTTTCCTCTATAACCGGCATGTATAGGTCTTTTTTCCTCCCCTCATATATCTCCGTCCCGGTTATTACTACCCCTACCTTAGAGTACTTGAAGGGAGTAATACTTATCAGCTTCTTCCCCGGTATAATACCCTCTACCTCTTCCTTCTTCATAGAAACGGTACTACCTCTATACTCCCCACCAGCTCGCCTTTACCTACAGCCTGGTTATTCCTCTTGGTGATCAACAGGACTTTCTGGTTCAGGTTAAAGTCTATGAGGCCTTCTACGTCGACCTTAATTAACCCCGGGATTTTAGAGTAGAGTAGGGTCAGCCCTTGTCTCCCTGAGACCACTTCGATATTTTCGTCAACTAACTTTGACCCTACATACGGTGATATTTCCCATTCGTACATTACCCCCTCTTCTTTGGCACCGTCGTCTATCCACACATAGTATACACCGGAGTCCATGAGCCTCTTTACGTCCTCTTCTGTGATTATATGCCCCCTTTCTAAGAGCGTCATGTGTTCGTTCTCGTCCACGTACGTAGTGTCATAACCTAACTTTTTTCCTACTGCCTCTTTTGTGGGAATATATCTCATAGGAAATATGTAGATAACTTCATATATAAAGTCATACGGTGTTAAAAATGAATAACTGTATCGTTTTTACTTAAAACTCGTCGTCTAAATATTTTTAATAGACATGTGTCGGGCTTATGACATTTTTATAAAAAAGTGGTTTACTCTATCATTTTTTATAAAAAAGGAGGTTAATGTTAGGCTAAACGCTCATGAAGGTTAAAGAGTGTAGTATCGGTTACTAACCCTTTATCGCTATGCAAGGCGGTGCCCAAAAGCTTGTAATATGGTGACGGTTGGAATGATGAGGGTGCTATCGGCAATAACGTCGGGGCTACGGAGGAGTACTTTTTAGCCTACAAAACACTATTATATCAAGTGAAGGTAGACGTCCACCAACACCTGGGGATAAGGGGTATAAGAGCTGAGGAAATAAGGGACTTATTCGACTACATAGTCCTGAACCCAGCCTACAAGTACGCTTGTATGTGCTGTGTGGACGGTTTTTACCAACAGTACTTGTGGAATAAAGGGAGGGGTTACCTGCAGCTCGGTATTTATAACCCTAAGTGTAGGGTCCCAGCTGAGGTAGAGCTGGGGAGGCAATACGATAAGGGCATCGTGGGGATTGTCTTAAACCCCATAAACCACGACTTTTACCTGAGGGAAGCAGGGAGGGTATTCCAATTCGCCGAAGACCACGACTTACCGCTCTTCATATATACGGGTAAGGGGAAGGGGAACCCCGCAGACCTCAAAGGTGTACTGGAGGAGTTCAAGGTGAAGGTAGTCCTCCTGAGGTCTGGGTACCCCGACTACGTCAAAGAGGCCAAAGAGCTGGTAAAGGACGAAAGGGTGTTCGGCGAAGTCTCTTCAGTACCGTTACACATAGTTAAGGAGTTCCCGAAGGAGAAGTTGGTGTTCGGTAGCTGTTACCCCTATGTACCTTTTTCTATGCTAGAAGACAAAGAGATCCTGGATAACGGCAGGAAGGTCATAAAGCCGTGAAGGGGTTCTAAGACAGTCTGAACGGTGCCTGGAGTAAGGCCTTTTACATGCCTTTGTGGATTATAATTTCCTCCGTTAAATTAGTATAATTCTGCATATTATAAATAATTACGTATACGTAGGGCCATTCTACATAATAGATTATAAACCCGTCACCTTATGCCTCTTAGACGGTGTCACGTAATAATGGATTTTTCTTGCTCAATAATAACGCTTTTCTGATCAATTCTTCATCAACTCTCTCCTCCTTTATAGCCTTAATAAAATTATTAACCTCCCTCTGGGTCTCTAAGACTATTTCTCCTTCTTCAACTCTAGCCATTTATCTTATTACTTTATACTCTCTAACTCCTACTTTAAATACTTTCCACGTATCCATGTAATGCCTTAAGGGTTTCTCCAACCTTATTCCGAAAGTAACGATACGTTTTGACAGAAACGTTAGGTCAACCGTAAAGGCGGATAGTCCTTAACTAATACCTCCATAATTTAGAGAGTTTCACGGGCCCCTTGTGAATTGAAATTATCTCTATTAAATTAATACAATTCGTGGATAAATAATATAGTAGGCAAAGATTATTTCTATTAAATCTAATTATTAACACATCACTTTACGCCTATACATGTACTATTTATTAATATTGCTAAGTGCATGTTTAATGTTAAAACTCACTATATTTAGACAAATATGAAACCGTAGAGGAGCCGTGGAACACCCCTTGCTATAGTTGTTGTGAGTATATTTCTGTTAAGGAGGAAGTAAGATTTCTACTTAGGAAAAAACTGGCAGTAGAAAGTGGTGTTTTTTGTAAATTAACTGATCGAAATACCTAGCCCTTAAGTCGCCCCGGCTCTAGAGGTCTCACACGTAAAAGCCCTTAGTGTTTGGAACGTGTTTATAAACATACCTTTATATAATGACCTTAAGATGTGGAAACTAATTGTGGTCCTCGCTCTGGCAACACTGGTCCTACTCTCTCCACCGGTGGGTGCCTTACGGTTTAACGAGGTCAATACGATAATGGTAAACACTACTTGTAAAGTTTTTTCTATCTTACGCGCGATACCCTACGACCACGGGGTCGTAGTCGTATACGCGTCCGGGCCCTCTTTCACGGGTGTATCGCTGACACCTAGTTACCCCCTAAACGTTAGTGTGGACTTCGTCAATAGCAATGGGTGCCATGTATTACTCAATTCAACGTTCTCCAACGTCCACCGGGTTTTGACTACCGTAAAAGGGGGAGAACTCTACGTAATGGTGCAATACTTCTATGAGGTCTATCCAGGCGGTCCCTACAAATACTTCACTGTCGTTTACGTATTCCAAGGGCTTAAGTTAGTGAGCGACTACACGGTCACCGGGTACTACTCCGTGAAGACGTATAATAGCCCTTACTATAATTTAACCGTAGTTTGCCACTCTAACGCGGCGAACGGTTCCCTCCGAGAAAACGTCAGTATCACCATAAACGACGTCAAATATACCCTGACAAACGCTGACCTGAAGTACATCGAGGAACTGCCGCAGTGTGTATTGCTAGTATCTGAAGTAGGTAGTATACACGGACTACCTGAACTGGACTTTATGCTGATAAATTACACGGGGAAGGTAGTCTGGAGCAAGGACTACGTCATCAACGGGGTACCGTTCGGGGGCACTGTCTGCTGTCCTTGCCTACCGCTTAGCGCGGTTAACTTCTTCGACACGCCTGAGAGCTATATAGTCACCGTGGGCGGAGAGCTATTTATAGCTAACGAGAGTGCCCCTAGCTCTAACTTCGTAGCTAAAAGGGACTCTACCGTAAATGTCACAGTACTAGCATTAGACCTCTATAACGGGGATATAGTCGGCAGTTTAAGGCTTTTCAATGTCTCCCCATTAGTCTCACTAAACGTGATAGGGGACAGCTTATATGTATCGATGTTAGGGAGTTCGTATTTTACAGTAGAGAAGTATAACGGTAGAGGTTTAGTAGAAGTGGTAAAAGTCCCAATAGAGGTCAAGGCGTCTAAATACGGGCCCTATGTCCTTACGGGGTTATATTACAGCCCTAGTAATTACCTGCTGGTGGTGAACTACGGCACTACTCTGTCAAATATCACCGACATCTATAGCGGAGGTATAACGCAGTACACCGTTAACGGGGGAGTGGTATGGTATCAACCCGGGCCTGACTTACTCCTATTGAACCAAAGTAACTATTATAACTTGTTATTGCTAAATAACAACGGGACGAGCATAGGCTCAATTTACATAGGGCCTATTTCCACGAGGTATATCCCACCCTGGGGCCTACCTCCTGATGCAGGTTACCCACGGCCTAACGTCTTAGCAGTTAGTATTCCGGGGCAGAACTCGACTGATATGTACATAATAAAGGTAGTCCCCCTTCAGGAGAGCAGCGGACAAGGTCAGTCTGCTGGGTTAATAGAGGTCTACCACCTAGCGTTAAGCGGAGGGGTGAGTACTTACGTCCAAGCCTCTGAGTACGAACCGGTCTTAATATTCCTCGTGTTGGTAGCGTTAATAGTAGGGGTAGCGTTAATAGTAGCGAAGAGACGGTAGTGCCGTTTAGTGCCTTACTGCTCTGCTGTAGTGGCCCGGCGGGTATGCGGGTAACATATAGGTCAGTAATCACTCGCTCAGGACAGCAGCTTGCGTGCGCTCTTAGCTCTTAGAAAATGCAACTTTTGTTTTAATATAACTTATTGAATACGGTACTTTCTCGTCGGTTACCGAAACATCCGCTAAACGCCATGAAAGAAGGTTGTTAAACAGTACCGTTTTCTCAATACTGTTCGGGTAACCCGGTGCCTGTTAGAGGTCACGGGTGGGGGGACTCTAATAATGTGGACAACCCCTGTCCGTCCTCAAGAACCTAACAAAATTTTTTATCTCATATGATTTTTACCTAATACCATGAAAATAAAGACGGTCTCACTCGACTTGGGAGATACGCTGATATATAACGAGCCTTGGGGTTATCAAGTGATCTCTGACGCGCTTAAAGACCTCGGCTACAAGGTGTCAGCAAAGGAACTGTTCAGGGCCTCAGCTAAGATAAGGGGTAGTAAAGTCAAACCTAACCCTAACGGTAATAACACGCCGTCTCTGGAGGAGATCTTTAGGGAGCTCGGCCTAAGCCTTTCCGAAGACGAGGTCAGGTTGGTCGAGGAGAGGAAGAAGAACACCGAAAAAGAAGTCTTCATTTATGACGACGTAATAGAGTTTTTAGAGGCGGTAAAGTCGCTAGGCCTGACTACAGTCCTTATAAGCAACGCAGCGATAAACGGGAAGGGAAAAAAGTACTTAGAGGACTTCGGCCTGAAGAAGTACTTCGACAGGACTATCTTCTCTTTTGAGGTGGGTAGGGTAAAACCCGACCCGGAAATATTCAAGTTGGCTATCCCTGAAGGTAGAGATAAGGCGATTCACGTGGGGGACATCTACGAGGTAGACGTGTTGGGAGCGCTTAACGCCGGCCTCAAGGGCGTACTGTTGGACAGGAGGAGGGCCTACGACGACATTGACGGCAGGCTGTTCTCCCTCAGGGACTTGTTGGACTTAATCGAAAGTGAGGAAGCAGTTGTAAAATAAGAAGGGTAAAGCAAGAAGGGGAGGGATTGAAAGGAAGGAAAAAGGACAACAATACCCTCATAACGTGATAAATTTTACCAGAAGACCAGGGAAAAAAACTCTTGGCTACCTCTCAGTTTGATCCGGAGTCACTTCTCTATTTCAACTACCAACTTCTTATAACCGTTAAGTACTTCGTTCTCCACTTTCTCTCTATCTAACACCCGTTTGAGCTTCACCTTTTCGCTTAATTCCTCTAATACTACCCTTGCTTCTAACCTCGCTAACGGTGCACCGAGGCATAAGTGGATCCCGGAGCCGAAACTCAGATGAGGGTTAGGGGACCTATCTGGTATGAACTTGTCCGGCTCCTTAAATACTTCTTCGTCCCTGTTTGCCGACGCGATCCAGACCCTGACCATTTCACCCTCTTCTATCTCATTTCCCCTTAATACCACTCTATTTTTAACTTTCCTTACCGTCCTCATTACGGGTGGGGAGAACCTCAGCGCTTCTTCGACCACTTTTACGGAATTACCCTTTACACTTTCCCATAACCCTAGCGTGGTCAGGTCGTGGATAGCATTACTAATTAAGTTAGTGGTAGTCTCGTTACCGGCTATCATTAAGAGTATAATGTAACCCATTTTCTCCGTCTCAGATAAACCGGAGTTGATTATTGCAGAAGCCAGCTCCGTCTCTGGCTCGCTTTTAACCACTCCCTTAGCGAAGCTTATTAATGACAAGTATTTCCTGCCGATCTTAAATATCTCTTGGGGTTTCCCTAACCTCAGGGCTATTAAGTCTGACCAGTCCTTCACTTTATCAATATCAGCTTTAATACCCAACATCTTCATGATCACTATTATTGGGACGGGTATGGCTATCTTACTTACAACGTCCACCTCCCCGCCCTTTATCCCCTTTATAATCTCGCTTACTACTTCCCTTATATACCCCTCCATTTCGCTGACCTTTGCGGGGTTGAAGAAAGGTGAAGCGATACTCCTGAGCTCGTCATGAAGAGGGGGGTCGGAGGTGAGCATTGTATACCTAGTAGGTAGGTCGAAGAGGGTCTTGCCTTGCCTAAGACTGGACACTTTCTCGTTATATTCAGTGAGGTCGGAGGAGAAGTTTTTGTGGTCGTTAAGTATTCCTTTGCAGTCAGCGTAAGAGAACACGTTCCATACCTTACCGTCATAATAGACGGGTTGCTCTTTTCTCATTTTCTTAAACCAATCGTACATAACATTATTTTCGAGCCAAAGTTTAAAAGATTTTAGATATATCTATTATAAGTACTGAATACGTGGGCCATAGTGTTTTTGGGGATCAAAGAGCCGGTCTACAATGGAAAAGGTTATTTAGAAAATCATCTTAAACTGTGAGTAGACGTGTTTTGTCGGTGTTTTTATCATCAAGGCTCAATCTAACCGTCTGAGGGGTATTCCACACCTATTTTAGCTATTTTTCTCTATATATTATCCCTTCTCTCAGCTCTTATATTTCCAAAATTTTTTAAGATTTATTAATACTATTATTTTTTTTTTCGTAAACAAGTTAATAAGAATTTAAGCGGCCTCAGGGTGGCCTAGGATTGGGAGTTCACCGATACCGGTGATCCTAACAGTCATCCTCTCTGAAGTCCACGTTATAGTTTAACCTAGGTGTTAATCAGACCTACGGTTTATAGACTCTGGGATAGCACGTAAAACTCTTACGTATAATGTGTTTTTACTAATAAAACGTGCGATGTTACATATTTCAAGGTCAGGAGTTTAAGGCTCTTTAATTTCCTGTCCAAAGATTAAGTATAAGCATAGACGTAAATGTAGGGTAATATCCCACGGCAACGATTTTTCAATATATGCTACTAAGAATTAAAGGACTAGCTATGGCGGAAAAGTTATCTAAAAATTATTTCAAACTATACATAAATGTTATCTCAGAAGCTTTTGCACAAGTTGGTTTTTATATCTTAACACCGTTAATTTTATCGGTAGTAAAGGAGGACGGAAAAAATAAGGAGATTATTCTGCTAATTTACCCTCTATATATTTATAGTATTTCTTAATACTAAACCCTAATTTTTCTCCTATCTCGTATTGTCTTTCGGCCCTGACCACAATCTGGTTTTCTCCTATTCTACAGCTTACGTAGTATGAGTCTCCTATGACTTCTGTGGACTCTACTTCACATTCAAAAACTTTATCTTCCAAGCTGACCCATTCCGGTCTGAACCCTATTTCGCCATTAAAGTCAATATTAAATACTTTCGCATCTATGAAATTCATAGGTACATCTCCGATAAATTCGCCTATCCATCTTGTGGCAGGCCTCTCGTATAATTCAGTATAACTCCCTATTTGTTCGAATTTACCTTTGTGTAGGACTCCTATTCTGTCGGCTAAGGTAGCCGCTTCAGCGTGGTTATGGGTTACGAGAATGAATGTCTTCTTATACTCTTTCTGTATAGATTTTAATAGTTTAATAGCCGAGAAACGAGTCCTCGGATCTATATTACTTAACGGCTCATCCATTAAGAACAGACTAGGGTCTCTAACGAGAGCTCTGGCCAGTGCTACCCTTTGTTGCTGTCCTCCAGATATCTTTGTAACCGGTTTTTCTAGTATATCCTTTATTCCTAGCCTCTCGGCGATCTCGGTGACTCTTTTACTGATCTCTTGCTTAGATAATTTACTCATTTTAAGCGGGAAGGCTATGTTCTCGAAGACATTCTTGTTAGGATATAACGCGTAGCTTTGAAAGACCATGGCGATGTTCCTCTTGTTGGGGGGTAGGTCAGTAACGTCTTTACTGTCTATGTATATTTTTCCCGAGTCTGGTTTCTCTATCCCCGCTATCAGTCTGAGGAGAGTCGACTTTCCTTCACCAGAAGGGCCTAAAATAACAAAAAATTCATTATCACGGACTTGTAATGAAAGTTTGTCTATTACTGCTCTCTTGTTATATATCTTTGTTACAGAATCCAATTCTAGTTTAATCATCCCTTTAAGCCACCTCCTAAATATTCTCCCCTTAAATACTTCTGGAGGAGAATCGTGAGGATAATTACGGGTAGAGTTAAGAATAGAGAGAATGACGCAGCTTCTAAGATATTCCCCCTAGTAGTGTATAGATAGATTAAAACGGGAAGGGTAGGCCTTATGGGTGAAATTAGCACTGCGAAAGTGAACTCGTCCCATGATAACATCCAGCTCAACAGAAAAGATGCTATTATACCTTCCCTGGCTAGGGGTAATACTACTTCCGATAGCGACCTAAAGAGGCCTGCCCCGTCCACTCTAGCTTGGAATTCAAGTTCTGGGGGAATAGACTGGAATGTCCCAAGCAAGATAAACGATGTTAAAGGTAGGGCTATAAGCTCTTGTGCTAACGCTAGGCCAAGTGCACTATCAAATAAGCCGAGCTTTATGAAATCGGATGCTATAGGAATCGCTACTACTATGGAAGGCATCATATTGACCGTAAATAGCAGCGTTGTAATCCCATACGCTACTTTCTCTGGTAGCTTACTAAGGCCGTAAGCTGTGGGAATACCTAGAGCTACTGCTATAAGCCCTACTAATGTCGCTGTCTCCAAGCTCTTATAGAGGGCGTGTATTAACTGCGAGTTGGAGAGAGCTTGCTGTAAATTAGAGAGAGTTAGGGCCACGGGGAACTGGTAAGGGTAAAGCCTATCAACTGTGTAGATGGGAGGGACAAATGAGACCAAGAATAAGACGTAGATAGGGTAAATGAGAAATACTATAAAAATGGCTAGAACTATATAAGCTAACTTATTCATCTCCTGCCCCCTCCTCCCAATTTTAATACAATGACTATGAATATAGTTATAAATGCTAACAGTATAGTGGCTGCGGCGTATGAATAGTATTGAGTGATTGTCGTAGAGTAAAACTCATAGGTTAATGTGGTGAGTAACGGAGGACTATAACCCACGAGGATGAGGGGCAGAGCAAATATGTTAAATTCACTTATTCCCCTAATTATCAACGCTATAGCTATGTATTTCTTTAGATTAGGTAAGGTGATCTCAAAGAACCTCCTTACTATACCTGCGCCGTCTACTGCTGCAGCCTCATAAAGCTCTCTCGGTATACTGGAGTACCCAGCTAACATGAGAAGCATAAATACCGGGAAATTCCTCCAACTATCAGCAATTATTATTATTAATAGTTCAAGGGGTGTAGTAGCATACCAATTTATCGTGGGTAAGCCTAAAAATTTTAGGACCCCATTAGCGAACCCACCTGTAGATTGGAAAATAAAGCTGAAGTCAACAGCATTAACAACGGTAGCTATGCCGTAGGGAATTAACGCTAAGATATATAACAGTCTAGCCCCTCTTACCTTCGACACAATAAGAGATGCAATAGCCATCCCTAAAAATAACTGGATAGCTAGTGCTCCTGCGGTCACTACGGCGGTGTTAACTATAGCGCTTGGGAGACCGAAGTAAACCAGTGACTTAAAATTGGATAGCGTAAACGAGTTATTAATAGGTGAGTGAAAGCTTAACCAAACTACTTCTGCTGCAGGATAAAAAGAGAAGACGGTTACATAAATTACTGCAGGAAGGACAAAGGCAAAAAAACTTAGGTTGCCTTTCCCGGTCAATCTAACTAGCACCTCACGCATATAAAGGTCCGAAATCACCTTGTTCATATTGTTGGGCGACTTGAGGCCCGTAGTACTTAGCTAAGTACTGGTACATTTGCGCATTAGCTTGACTCAGTATCTGAGGAATCTGGCTATAAGGAGCATGGTCTACTATGATCTGGTCGAATACGTGATCCATTATGTTGTTCCACTCCGTAATCCATGGAACCGGCGGTCTAAAGAAGGAGTGTTGCAGTGCTGCCTCTTCTTGCTGATATAGGTATGAAATATTAGATGGTAAGTTCTCGTAGGCTTTAGCGTTTACCGCAGGCCAACCTAAGTTTACAATAAATATACGCTGAACCTCGGAAGATAGCAGGAACTTTGCGAACTCTATTAGGTAAGGTAGATCTTTGGAGGGAACGCCCTTAGGAATTGCTAATACATCTCCTCCCACTAGATGGTCGCTGTTAACTGGACCTGCAGGGCCAGGGTAGACACCAAGCGTACTCGAGTTCATCCCAAGTCCTTGTAGTAATGAATATACGTAAGGCCACTGATAGTCCAGTATGTAGTATTCCCCGCTAGCTAAACCTTTATAAGACCCCCAGTAGCCGTGGATGTAAGCTGGAGCAAAGTAGTTGCTCAGGTTGTATAAATATTCAAACATCTGTATGTCCCCTGAGTCATTAAAGACTATAGGATTTCCGCCAAATTGGACAGCCCACTGGAATAATTCTGTGGCTGTACTGGCACCCCCGTGTCCTTGGAACATTACAGGCTTAACACCGGTCTTTTGGTACAGTAATTCTGAAGCTTCCATGAGAGCTGATAGGTTTTGAGGCGGTTGCGTAAATCCTACTTGTTCTAGGGCTTGTTTATTGTAGAAAACTAGCGGAATATTAGCTCTAAGAGGAATAAAGTATATTGCATGCCATACCTTTATCTCGTAGTTGGTCAGTGTTACCATAGACGGGATAAGTGAGGAAGGCATCATCTGTGACGCTATTGGGCTCAGGTTCATCAGATATCCACCGTAAATAAGTTCACCTATGACCATATTGTCTTCACCTATTATTGTAGGCCCAATTTTCCCAGCTTGTTCTAAAGATTCTATGCTCTGCACTATCTGTGATGCGCTCTCGTCAACGTAATTTATTTTTATGTTAGGGTGCTGTTTCTCGAACATTGGTATTACTACAGTCTGCATAACCTTAGCTTCAGACGGGGCTAAGTCGTCAAAATACGTTATGGTGATTGTTGAAGACGTCGTAGTGGTCGGTTTAACTGAAGACATGTAAAAGTATACTCCAAGGGCTACTACTAGTGCAGCTACTACTATTATAGCGATTAATGCTGCACCTGAGATTGCTCTCCTAAGCTTTATATCCTTATTTGAAAATTTCTTATTGTTTAAAAAATCTCTAAAAGCCATAGTAGATCAGCGATCAATATATAAATAATCATTAATTAATCTAACTCTACGATATACCTTTAAATTAATAAAAAGAGTTATTACTTTACTACAAACATAATGACTGAATTTTTAGTCATTCTAACTTATTATAAGATATTTAATGTTTACAATTAGGGAGAAGATTATCAAGAATACTTAGTAACATGAAAGGTTATAGAAAATTAGGATATGTTAAAGTGAAATGGAATTAATATTTTACCTAAAATATTAAGAACAGTTAAGCTACTTTGGAATTTATATATGTATGACGTAAAGTTATATCTTAACGATTTAATGCAAGCTAGGTAATGTTAATACTAGGGATGAGCGTATAAAAGCGTTATAGTGAGAATGTTAAAATTTAAACTACTCACAACAACTTTACGTTTATTGTATTATTTGTGTACTAAATTAAGTTAATTCAATATTGAATTAATGTGATAATTTCTAGAGAAATCTTAAACGATCTAATCATACTGCTTGTTATGTTTTTACTAAATTAAGCACTAACAATATCATATTTTCCGATTAGAGCTTCATATCTTCAATCATTTAATCTAAAAAATGTGAATGTAAATACCAAGATAAACACTGCGGATAATACTTAACTATTATGTTTTTAATAATTTACTATATGTTCTCTTGCTCTAACTCATAAAATTATCGACTATTTTCTACGGATAGACAAATTGTCATTTAATTAATTTAGCTAATTTACGTAGTATAATAACGGTTATGTACTGGATCTCAATAAAGTTTTTTATTAATATAATTTTAATTTGCATAATTTTTATTATATGCTTTATTCATTCATAAAGATTTATTTACCTAATTTACGTGTTTTATAACATGAAAGAGCCCCTCATAAATACTATACACGAGTTCATCCGTAGAGCAGGTAAGGTCAACGACGATAATGAGATGATAGCACTAATGACAAAGTTAAACGACTCCGAGATACCCGGACACTTTAACTGGGTAAAGGATATATATGAGGGTATCCACCTGAAAGAGCACCCCTCAAAATTAGCCCTGATCTGGTCTGATATAGATACGGGAGAGGAAGAAGAGTACTCTTACGCGGAACTGCATAGTAAGGCTAACAAACTACTGAACTTCTTAAGGAGTAGGGGAGTGGGAAAAGGTAAGGTAGTCTACGTCATGACCCCTGTTTTACCAGAGTTATGGGTAGCCTATTTAAGCCTGGTCAAGGGTGGGATGGTAATAATACCCACCGCTACAAACCTTACCCCTTACGAGTTAAAGATCAGGTTTTCTGAATCAAGGCCCGATGTCCTGATCGCCGATGAAAAGAGTGCGGAAAAGTTGGACGAGTCAATAGGACATACCTCCCCCCTAAGGGTCGTGGTGAGGGGGAAGAGAGACGGCTGGATCCCCTACGACGAAGTAGAAAAGGAGAGCGGTGAAGCCGAAGCTGAATTAACTACACCTGACGACCCTACTTTTAATTTCTTTACTTCAGGGACTACGGGCCTCCCGAAAAGGGTGATACATACAGCTACATCCTATCCCGTAGGCCATATATCCACAGCGGCAATAATAGGGCTCTCGGGAGACGACGTACACCTGAACTTAAGTGCTCCGGGCTGGGCTAAGTTTGCGTGGAGCTCCTTTTTCGCACCGCTAATTGTAGGAGCGACCGTTGTAGGTATTAATTACGCTGGAAAGTTGGACAGCAATAAGTACTTGGACGCCGTAGAAAGTTATGGGGTAACTTCCTTCTGTGCCCCTCCTACTGCATGGAGACAGTTCATCCTAACAGACCTGAACAAAAGGAAGTTTGAAAAGTTGAGGAAAGTGCTTTCAGCTGGAGAGCCGTTAAACCCGGAGATAATTAAGGTATGGAGAGATAAGTTCAAGTTAACAATAAGGGACTTTTACGGACAGACGGAGACAACTGCTATGATAGGTAACCTGCCCTATTATGATGTAGTCCCGGGGTCCTTTGGAAAACCGTTCCCCATGTATGATGTGAGGTTAGTGGACGATAACGGGAATGAGGTTACGAAGCCCTTTGAGGTAGGGCATATAGTTATAAGGCTTGACAAATGGAGACCGATAGGACTATTTAAGGGGTATTCAGACCCGAGCAAAAACGAGGCTGCGTTTAGAGGGGTCTATTACTATACTGGAGATAAGGCATACTTTGACGAAAAGGGCTATTGGTATTTCGTAGGTAGGGGGGATGACGTGATAAAGACCTCAGACTATAGGGTCGGTCCCTTTGAGGTAGAAAGTGCTCTCATAGAGCACCCTGCAGTAGCTGAGGCTGCTGTAGTCGGGAGTCCCGACCCAGTAAGGTGGCAAGTGATCAAGGCGTTTATTGTCCTTAAGCCGGGTTACACGCCGAGTGAGGACTTAGCAAGGGACATATACCAGCATATGAGGAAATTGCTGTCCTCGTATAAGGTACCTAGGATAATCGAATTTGTGGACGAACTGCCTAAGACTATAAGCGGTAAAATTAAGAGGAATGAACTAAGGAAAATTGAAGAGGAGAGGAGGAAGAAGGGTGAAAGGGGGAGGTATGAGTACTTTGTGTAAAGGACGTTTATAGTTTATTCCCCCCCAATAGTGACCACTCTCCCTTTTTACCCCTTAGTGAGTCTTCCCGGTAGATAATAGGCTTTTTCCTCGTCATCGTGTATTAAACTTTTTCTTTGACGAAAAAGCTAGTTTCAATACTCCAAGTTCTAGATACCGGATTTTATGGTACTATTACTTCTCTGCCTTCAACGTTTCCTGCCTCAAGATCCTTTAGTGCTTCATTAATTTCATCTAATTTCCTTTTTACTATAACTGATTTTATTTTCCCCATTTCTGCCAGTCTTGTTACGTCTTCAAGGTCATTTAGTGTCCCATAATTAGAGCCTAATAGTTGTTTATTCCATACGACTAGGTCAAATGTATCTAAAGATATGTTTTTCCCTTCTAAGCCTACTTCAATTATACCCCCTTCTTGGGCAAGCATTTTCCCCAGTCTGTGTGTACTTTCTTCAGTCCCTACAAGGTCTATGGCTACAGACGCTCCTAGACCTTCGCTTAGCTTATTAACGATTTTTTCTGCTTCATTCGGAGTTACTGCGTAATCTGCACCTAACTTTACAGCCAAATCCCTATGTCTTTCGGATCGCGAAATACCCACTATTATCGCGTTATTTACTAATGCTTTGAGAATCTGGATTACATAAACTGCAAGTCCTCCTATTCCATTTACTATTATAATTGGTAAGGGAAACTTATATACAAACGGAAGGGCTTTTCTTACGGCCCCCATTGACGTGGTTCCCGCATCTGCTAGAGGAGCTGCATCTAATGGGTTCAATTCACTAGTTTTAACCAACCATCTGTAACTTGGTACGAGTAAATACTCTGAAAATCCTCCGTTTGTGGTTTGTCCCGGGATCACTTGATTTTTACATAAACTGAACTTTCCTTCCCTACAATACCTGCATGAAAGGTCTCCCCATGTGGCATATACCACAACTCTATCTCCAACCCTGATACCGTTTACTTTATCGCCTATTTGAACTACTCTTCCTGCATTTTCATGACCTAAGACTATCGGTAATCTAAAGCTAGGCCTAGCCTCAAGCCCTTTCCAAATACGTAAATCGGTTCTGCAGAGCCCTGCGCCTTCAACCCTGACCAGTACTTCTTCCCCTTTGGGCTCTTTCACTTCTATGTTCTCTATGCTCAGGGGCTTTCTTATCTCTCTAAGTAGAGCTGCTCTGGACTTCATATTGAAACTCATCACCATTTAAACTAAAATTATTACTCCATACCAGTTTGGATGATACGTAAAGTAGACCCAGTTCTTAATATTCTTACTGTGAGGAGAAGAAGTATAAAGATCGAGAAAGTATCAGTTTTGAAAACTAAGGTGATCACTAGAGAAAGTTATCCGTATGCAAAGCCCACGGACTACTATAATTTAAATTCTATGTCGCCTTTTAAATCAGCCTTTATGGACGAGATATGCTTTATTAGTCTGGATACTGATGACGGTACTAGATCCGTTTTAGAAACTTCAAAGCAAGTCTGCGATTTTGTATCTGGAACTTTATCAACTCATCTTATAGGACAAGAACTGAGTAATATTACTATGATTTGGGATCTTTTATATCGCTACACTTTGCCTATTGGTAGAACAGGATTGGCTCTACACGCTGTAAGTGCCGTGAATCTACTCATGTATGACGCGTTAGCCAAATCCCTCGGTATACCAGTATATGTTCTTTTGGGAGGAAAAACCAGAGACAAGGTTAAGGCTTACGCGAGCCATCTACATCCTTCGAAGGAATTAGAAGATGAAGCGAGAAAATATGTTGAGGAAGGATATACTGCAATGAAGATGAGATTTTGTTGCGGTCCTGCAGATCCTTTAGCTGTAGATAAAAACGTCGAACTGGTGAAGAGGATTAGAGATTCTGTAGGTTATTCTGTAGAGTTAGCGGGTGATGCGTGGATGTCTTGGAACTTGATTTTCTCTCTGAAGATGATGAGGCGCTTAGAGAAATATGAGATGAGTTGGGTTGAGGAGCCTTTGTTACCTGATGATTTTGACGGTTATAAGTATTTGACCAAATCAACAGATACTCCCGTAGCTGCAGGAGAGCATCATTACCACGTTTATGACTTCAAGAGACTATTAGATTCAGGAGTGAGGATATTACAACCCGATTCCTTATGGGTAGGTGGCATAACTCCTATGAAGAGGATAGTGGGTATAGCCGAGGCGTATGGCGCAGTAGTAATCCCTCACACATCTAATATTTACAATCTTCACTTTATAATATCAGAGCCAGAAAGTATAGCACCGATGGCTGAATATCTTACTAAATATAGGTGGTTAGAGGATGAGGTAGAGAACCCGCCAAAACCTGAAAACGGATACTTTAAACTAGGGGAAGAAGAGGGATTCGGCATAAAATATAAATTTAAGGTAGATAATGAAAGGTAAAATTTCTAATATATTTTAACGTATATTTTAATTAAGTTTAAACAGCAAAATTTCTTTGCATATTTAAAAATATATTTGAAAGATAAAATGTGTGCAGTAACAAATACGGAAAAATTTATATAATTAGCAAAAGAGATATTATCTGCTCATTATCAAATGTAAACAATTAAAAAATGATGCTTTACTTAATGTGAAATATCCTTACTTGTAAGGAAGCTACAATAAATATGCACGTAGCTAATAGTTGATAGATAATCTATGCCTAAGGATTTTTCAGCTTTTGATAATTCTCCAGTTAAGGGCATACACTATAGATGGACTACTCTAGCTGCTATAGGAGATTACCTAGATGCGGGTTCAATAGTGGCCGGAGCTGCATCTACAACTTTCTGGGTATCTTATTTTCACCTATCTTCATTCCTATTAGGGCTAATAGCTTCCTTAAGCCCTAACGCTTTCGCTGCCTTTATAGGAGCATTAATAGCTGGACCCTTAGGAGATAGATACGGCAGGAAGACAATATACACTTACGATCTACTCATTTACATCATAGGAGCTATAATCATTACAGCAAGCACAAGCGTATACATGTTAGTCCCAGGCTATATCTTAGTAGGTCTTGCCGTAGGAATAGACGTACCTACTTCTTGGGCTTTAATTGCAGAATACTCTCCTAAGATGGGTAGAGCAAAGTTAATGTCATTTACTAATATATTCTGGTATATAGGTCCTATCGTAATCTTGGTTCTTGGGATTATTACTTCGCCTCTCGGAGTGAATTCCTTCCGAATACTGTTCGGCAGTCTTGCAATAGTGGCAATAGTCACTTATATACTGAGAAGAAGTTTAATAGAATCGCCAAGATGGGCAGCGGTTAAAGGCCAAGAGGAACAGTTGAAAAAGGCTGAGAGTGCCTTGGGTATAAATCAGACTACAACTTCATCCTCACCAGGGGCGTCATTACCTCAGACAGCCCAGAAGGTGTCTCTAGGCCGATATGCAAAGGGTTTTGCTTTCATAATCCCGGTGTATATATTATGGGGGATTCCTGCAGGGACATTCGGTTTCTTCCTTCCTTTTTTAGTAGCGGCCATAGGGGCCAGTAAGAGCCCGGTAGTCGGAGATCTTGTTGATATAGGATGGTTTTCAACTGCAATTATAGGTATACTCCTAGTCCCTATGAGGCTCGGAGATAAAATAAGTAGAAGACTATTATACCTTATATCTGCGGTAGTGTGTGCTATAGGTTTTGCTATTCCTACAATACTACCTTTTAGAATTCTAGCCGTTGCATTAGCTAACGCTATATTGTTTGGTTTTGGACAAGGCATGGGACTATGGCCTATAACAAGGATGTGGTCTGTAGAACTCTTCCCCACAGAAATAAGGAATACAGCTCAAGGAATAGTGTGGTCCCTTATGAGATTTTCATTAGGTGTATGGAGCTTGTTCGTACTAGGTATTATTAACGCTTTAAGCTATGCGGGGGTAGCAGGACTATTTGCTGCCTTTTTCGTTATAGCTGCGATCTTAGGAGGACTATATGGGCCTAGAGCCGAAGGTAAGACGTTAGAAGAAGTTTTAATGGACTTTTATGGGTTCGTCTAAGTAAAAATTTCTTTTTAAACGTTTTTCTTTTTTATTTTAAAAATAGTTATTTTTAAATCTAGTCAATATTCTTCGCAAGTAGATCGAGTTGACATATTTCATTATAATACTTCATCATGATCTTCTTCTCAGCTTTTCTTATGTATTCCTCAATAGTAGGCTTAGAAAGTTCTAGAATGTTTCCAAGCTCATCAAGGTTTATCCTCCTAGGGAAGTTATAATACCCTCTGGATATAGCTTCAGTTAATGAGTGAAGTTCTTGCTCAGAGAGGTCAAAAAACGTGGGTATTAAGGAGTCCAAACTTATATAAGAAGATCTGAAGAGAGTTATTTTTCCTAAGGATTCTAATTCTTCCTTCAATGATCCTACTTCATCAGACGGCGTAACCACTATTAACCTTTCCTTTCCTTTTCTGATCAGATCCTTAAAATAGAACACAGTGTAATTGTTTAGAGCACTCATAAGCATATGATCAAATTTCTCCTTAAACGTAATACGATATATTCCCCTCTTTTTATCTACTTCAGAAACATTTGTTATCCCAAGTACACTTTTATCCTTTTTAAAAGCTCTTAGGAAATCCTTAAAGTCCTTAGACTTTGCAACCTTAATCTCATCTATACCTAAAATATATTCATTTCTCTTAGGTTTTGCAAAAACAGTTCTAATTGTAACAGAATGATCTGAGGTTAGTTTACTCCAACAATCATCATGTTCAATCTCAAAGAGAATTAAGGTAGTTTCCAACTGTTCCACATTTAAAATCTTTGCTTATACGGTATATAACCTTTTAGTGAGTATAAATATTATTTAAATTTTTTAAATAAAAAATAATAGAGGTTTATTAAAAGCAGGCAATTATGAGAAAATTATAGTAGAAAGTAACAAGGTCTATAAACAAGGAATGGTAAGACTTACAGTCATTATCAATGTCAAAAGCAAGGTATTTTAGCATTAAGCTAAGCGAGACGTAATCTTATGGCTTTAACTTATCCTTTCTCGAGATGGATAAACTAAGGTCATGCCTCTAATTCCTTTACAACTATAATGAAAAAGATTATAACATCTCTCCGTAACCTCCTAACAGACTCCAAATAAGTAAGGAATGGTATTTATAACTACATATCGAATGATCAAATATGTCGAACAATAACATAATTTTAGACTACAATCTAGATCTACTTAAAAACAAGACAATAGCGGTAATAGGATACGGGAATCAAGGAAGGGCACAAGCCAGTATTATGAGAGATAGTGGTTTACATGTAATAGTAGGAAATATCCGTGACAAATATTATGAATTGGCACAAAAGGAAGGCTTCGAAGTTTATGAGATAGAAGAAGCGGTTAAAAGATCAGAAATAGGTCTCCTACTTATTCCTGATGAAATAATGAAAGAAATTTATGAGAAGAAAATTGGTCCTATAATCTCTTCAAAAAAGGAATACGTTCTTGATTTCGCTAGTGGTTATAATGTGGCATTCGGCTTTATCAGACCACCTGGAAATACCGACGTGGTTATGGTAGCCCCCAGAATGATAGGAGAAGGAATGGTAGATCTCCACAAACAAGGAAAAGGCTATCCAGTTCTCATTGGAGTAAAGCAGGATAGTTCAGGAAAAGCATGGGATTACGCTAAAAGTATTGCGAAGGGAATAGGGGCAATAGGATTACCCGGAGGAGTAGCTGTAAAATCTTCTTTTGAAGAGGAAGCTGCAATAGACCTCATGAGTGAACATACCTGGGTCCCCATATTATTCGCAGCTATAAAGGCTTGTTATGATGTAGCCGTAAAGGAATACGGTGTTTCACCCGAGGCAGCTCTTCTCGAGTTTTACGCGTCCGGTGAGCTTTCGGAAATCGCAAGGTTAATGGCTGACGAGGGAATATTCAACCAGATGATACATCATAGCACCACTAGTCAATACGGTACTCTTACGCGATTCTTCAAGTATTACGATCAAATTAAGAAGATAGTGGAAGACGAGGCTAAGGATATATGGAACGGTAATTTTGCTAAGGAGTGGACTCTAGAGCAACTGACAGGGTATCCAGTATTTTACAGGCTATGGAAGATGGCTACTGAAAGTGATATGGCTATTGCAGAAAAAGAACTATATAAGACATTAGGGAGGATAAAGGATGGTAAGAACGTTTAGAATTTTTAAAGTAGGAGAACACGGCGAAGTCCCTGGACCGGAAGTATATTGGATGAGAGACTTTGACAAATGGTACAAACTTTATTTCTATTCATTTCTTATAGAAAGCGAAGACGGCAATGTCCTGGTGAACACGGGGCTCCCTGATGACGTCACCATGAGAAATGATTTTTTGGCTAAATGGGCTAAGAGTGATAGATGTAAGTTCACGTATAGTGAAGATGAAAAAATAGAAAACGGATTAAGGAGGCTAAACATAGACGTTAACGATATTTCACACATAATCATTACTCCCGTACAAGATTATGCAATAGGTAGATTAAATTTATTTAAGAAGGCAAGGATCTATTTCTCGAAAACCGGTTGGTACCACGATGTAGTGAATCCAGAACCCTCCCCGTTTCTCAACAGAGATATATACCTTCCTAAATATATCAGGGATTTCTTATTCGAGGAGGCATGGGATAGGATTAGGCTGGTGGAAAACCAAGAAGTAGTAAAGGGAATAAACGTAAGGTGGACTGGATGTCATCATAGGAGTTCAATGCTAGTCCAGTTTACTTTTAACGGGAAAAGATTCTGCATTAGTGATGCCGTCTTCCTTTTAGGTAATTATGAGGAACTTATTCCTATAGGTATAGCTGAGGACATTTATGAGTGTATTACCGCTTATAAGTATATGAGAAGTGAATGTGATGTAGTAATACCAGCTTATGACCCCGAGAACGTAGTAAGGTATAACCAATACTTGGCATAAAGATTTTCCTTAATACAAGTGTTGACATTACATCACTATTATGTTTATCTATAAAACTTACAACACTACGCCTTTATCATAACCCTGATACAACTTACGCGTAACTAACTTTTTCCTTTAGTCTACTTTTGTCTGCCTGCCCCTAAAATTAACAAATATTATACTTGGTCAGTCCATAAAGGGCAACAGTAACTTTAACTTAAGGCGTATATACCCTTCATATATAGTGCGATAAACCTGCCCTTTAGTACTTGACTGAGTATAATAGTGACTGAGTTACAAAGGATCTTTCTGATGACATCTTCGGTGTTGCTCTAAACAGTCCCTAAATCACGGGTAATTTCTGTGATTCCATGTCGGATATGAATAGAGAAAAGAGCGTCAAAAGCATTAATATTCAATACAGAGAGCTGATGAAATCTAAAAATCAATAGAGATAGAAGTATAATGAAGATCTGTTAATAAAAATAAAATAACTTAATGAAAATTTTTAACCTATTTACTGTCCTACAGCTCTGGCTACCCTACTACTGGCTAGGCCCCCTACTACTCCTACTAACGCGTTCACTGGTACAGTTGTAGAAAGTAAATACAATATATACCCCCAGTTAACTACCGCGCCGTAGATGAATGCCCTGAGGAAGCCGTAATAAAGTAGTGGATCAGGTGTTGCCCATAGTGCTCCCAGTATCCCTCCTTCTATGACTGTGAGTAGTAGTGGGGACCTTATTACTCCTACAGAGCCATCGGCCATTCCTACTCCGAATAACTTACCCCTTGTAGCCACTATCATCATGTCTATGAAGAGGCCGTAGGTCAAAGACTCATAGATGAAGTATAAGGGCTGCCCGCCGAAACCGTAATGGAACGTGTCAGCGAGGACATCAAAGACGAATAAGGTTAGAATACCGACACCGGGCTTCCTCACTAGCGCAGCTACGATAAATATTATGATCATCCTCCCCCAGAAGCCTATGCTTATGAAGGGAGCGTGGGGGACCAGCCTCGACGCAAATGCCCCTATGTAGAACTCCCATACTGTAGAGAAAGCCGCCCCTATACCTATGTACACAAGGTCTATTGTGGTGAACTTGCTGAACCCTACTTTTCTAGAGAAATAAAACGTCAGTGCTGTCGCTATTACAAAATATGCTACTACTATTTCCCACGGTATTTCTCCTGGAATCGAAGTGTCGAACTTTATATCGTTAAAGGTCATGTGTTAGATTATTTACTATCAGATATAAAGATTATCTAAATAGTTTCCATAGATATATAGTCGCTTTATAGTCTATATAGTATGGCTCTCATGGGCATTTCCTGAACTCCCGTTTAGGAAACTTTCCACCGGGCTTATCTCAATACACACAAGGAGAACTGCCCGCGTCAAACAATTATTTGTTCGGTAATTAACTTTTAATATGTTAAATTTGAGTATTACGTATGAAAGACCAGTTCTTAGAAGTAGAAGGGATAAAGAGTTACTTCGTTAAAAACAGTGATGACCTAGCTGTAATCGTAGTTCACGAGATCTGGGGGCTAAACGATAATATCATTGATATCTCTAAGAGGATCGCTAATGAGGGGTACTCTGCTTTTGCCCCACACCTTTATTCTAAATATGAGGTGTTAACCCCGGAAAACATCCAGAGCGTTATGTTTAAGGTCTGGTCGATCCCTCCCGAAAAGAGAGGAGACCCCAGCGTTTACTCTCAGCTCCAGCTCGATGAAACTGGGAAAAAAGTGGTTGAACTCCTAGTTACTAATAGGGAGAAGCTAGAGAGGGAAATGTTGGAAGGACTAAAGAGGTCATATGATTACCTCCTAAAACAAGGTTATAAAAAGGTAGTAGGTATGGGGTTCTGCATGGGAGGGGGGTTAGCTTTTCAGCTCGCTATAGAAGTGCCATTAGACGGTGTGATAGTGTTTTACGGTAGAAACCCAAAGCCTGTTGAAGCCGTGAGCAATATAAAAGGACCTATACTGGGGCTTTATGCTGGTGAAGACCCACCTATAATCTCCGGTCTGCCTGAACTAGTCTCTGCTGTAATCAAATACAAAAAGGACATTGAGATAAAAATCTACCCGGGTGCATATCATGCTTTCTTTAACGATAGAGGCAGGTCATATAATAAAGATGCATCCGAAGATGCTTGGGAAAGGGTAAAGAATTTCCTTAAGAGGGTGAGAAAATGAGTGAAGTTGATCCCTGCTTTTTAGCTTGGGTATATCTACTTGAGAAAATCAATAAAAAGGAGGATGGAAATGAAGAGGGAAAAGAAGGTAAAAATGGAGGTAGTCAGTTTTCACCCTAGCACGTTTTCTTTTTTAACAAGTTTAATTACGAATTAAAATTTTATAATAGTGAAAAATGAGTTTATGATAGACGTATCGAGGATCTCACATGTGGTAGTTAGGGTAGGAGATCTAGATAAAGCATACAAGTTCTATATAGAGTTACTCGGGTTGGTTGAGACGGAGAAGGATGGGGGCTATCTGTATTTAAGGGGTATTGAGGAAGGGCAACACCACAGTCTTGTCCTTAAAAAGGCAGAAAGCCCCGGATTATCTTACATAGGACTGAGGGTTAAGAGACCGGAGGAACTGGATAAGGCTAAGGACTTCTTCTCTTCATCAAATATAAAATTTGTTAAACACAGAGAGAAGGGTGTAGACGAAGGTCTACTATTCGAGACACCTCAGGGGATCCCCATATACCTTTACTACGACATGGAATATGTAGGGGATCTGAGGATGAAATTCTTCATGCACAGAGGAGTATCACCGGTTAGGTTAGCTCATGTGAACTTGATAGTAAAGGATTTAGAAAGTGAGGTTAAGTTCATGAAGGAGGCACTGGGCTATTATGAGACCGAGTGGTTTTTGGACCAAAACGGAGAAAGGAGCGTAATATGGCTCACCAGAAGAGGGGATTCGCACGAAATAGCGATATCTAAGACTCCTAGAAATTTCCCGGGCTTTCACCACGAGACATACTACGTCCATGATGTAAGGGACGTTATTAAAGCTGCTGATATACTCGCTTCTGCAGGACTATGGGACAGTATAGAAAGGGGACCGGGGAGACACGGTGTTACTGAGGGATACTACATATACTTGAGGGACTTTGATAAAAACAGGATAGAGTTCTTTACACAGGACTATGTGGTCTTAGACCCGGATAAGTGGAAACCCGTAGTCTGGACGCATGACCAGGCTAAGTATAGGAGTGATTTTTGGGGGAGACCTATACCCGAATCCTGGTTAAACGAGTGGGTTCCGGTTGAAGACATATTCACTAAAGAACTGAAAAGGTGGTAAAATTGATCAGGAAGGGGATTGATTATATAAAAAGTATAAAGTCACACACACCCGAAGTGTATTATGAAGGGCAGAGGGTAGAGGATGTTACGGAACATCCCGCCTTTAAGACCCCTGTTAGGACTGTAGCAAAATACTATGACCTCCATTGGGAGTATGATGACTTAAGGGTCTATAACCCAGATGTAGGTGAAGAGACTAGTATCTCTTTCCTTAGACCTAAGAGCAAGAAAGATTTAGCAAAGATAAGGGATGGGTTAATAAAGATCTATGACTATTACCGGGGGTTCTTCGGCAGGAGCCCGGATTACCTAAACCTCTGGAACATGATATTTTACGCCCATTCGGAGGACTTCGGTAACCACTTCGGATCAAGATATAAGGAGAACGCGATCGAAATATATAAGGAGGCCACCAGAAATGACCTATTTTACACGCATGCAATCGTAGCTCCGATGTATGATAGGTCAAGGCCCCCGTCCCAGTGGGAAGACCCCTACATACAAGTAGGCGTAGTGGAGGAACGGCCTGAAGGGGTTATTGTAAGAGGGGCTGCTATGATCAGTACTGCTGCTCCTTATGCTGAGATGCTATGGTATTTGCCAAATATAAGGAGGGATACGGATACGAGATATGCCCTTTACTTCTCAATTCCGACTTACCAGAAGGGCGTTAAATTTTTGGCAAGGAGGGGCTTTCAGCCCAGGGAAGGTGGAGAATTTGAATACCCCATATCGTCTAAGTTCGATGAGAGCGACGCGATTATGATCTTTAAAGACGTGTTAATACCATGGGATAGGATAATATTCTACAAGAGGCCGGAGCTTATAGAGGACTTCATGTGGAGGATTATAGGGCTAAGGACGTGGTTCAATTGGCACTTCGTAATACAGCACTATTCAAGGCTCAAGTTCCTAGCCGGTCTAGCTATAGCTATTTCAGAAGCATCAGGGACTTCCAACTTCATAAACGTCCAGGAGAAAATAGGTGAGATATTAATTTACATAGCTCTCAACGAAGCCGTGTTGACAGCGTCCGTAGAGAACGCTGAGGAACTACCTAACATAGTAAGACCCAATCCATATTATTCCATAGGGGCTAGTCACTTTAACATGAGGACTGTACCTAGAGCTAACGAGATACTGAGGTCGATCTCAGGAGGTGCTTCAATCCCTATTCCTGCGGGGATCAAGGACTTCGAAAACCCTGAAGAAAGGGAAATGATACTTAAGTATATGTCGATGAAAGGGCTAGACGCCTTAGAAAGAGTTAAGCTATTTAACTTACTATGGGACGTTATTGGCTCCGAAGTGGGGATGAGGTACGAGCAGTACGATAGGTTTAGCAGAGGAGACCCTACGATAAGGTGGGCACAGATGTATTCAGAAGTCTACAGAGATAAGAAGCATGAGTTTGTGAAGTTGGTGAGAGAGATTTTAGACCAGATGCCTAACCCTAAAGCTTAAGGAATGTGTAGTATTTGTAGTTTTTTAATCACTATATGTATTTAACAAGTTTAACAGTCGCGTAGCCGAGCTCTACACCGCAGTAAAGAAGTTTGACGAGATATATTAACCTAAGGAAAGAAATTCTCTTCTATTATTAATTTTTATCCTTCTTTTTCTCTAAGTCTACTTACCCTCCTTTGGTTATAAAAGGTCTTCATGAAAAGCGTTTCATGAAATGATTATAAATTTTGATCACCGACGTCGCTGTGGTAAAATGAAATATGTCTCCTTTATGAAAGATGGTTCAAAACGTTTTGGAATACTTGAAGGAGATCGTGTTTTCGAAGTTGACAGTCTGGAAGAAAAAGAACCCAAAGGTAGTTCGTACAAACTATCTGAACTAGTCCTTCATGCTCCGGTCCCCCAGAGGGAGATAATATGTACTTTAACCAACTCACCGAAGATGGTAGGAGTAGACAGCAAAGAGAAAGCAAGAGAACTATTATTCTCCCCTAAGTTCTTCATAAAATTATCGTGGACTATTATCGGACCATATGATACCGTAATATCACCTAAATCGGGTATAAGACCTGAAGTGGAGATTGCCGTGGTGACTAAGAAGAAGCTGAAGAACTCTACCCCAGCTGAAGCTAGAGATGCAGTCCTTGGTTATACAGTATTCAATGACGTAACGGCTCCAAATGAGTTCAAGAAAGATTGGTACAAGGCATTTAGGAGGGACCCCAACGACGGTAAAGTTAAGGAGATGACCGTAAGGGGGAACCACTTTAGGAACAAAAACAGAGACACGTTTTCACCTATGGGACCTTGGTTGGTCACTCAAGACGAGCTTACAGACCCATACGGGCTTAGGATGAGGAGCCAGATTAACGATGAAGTGATACAAGAAGGTAGTTCCGACGAACTTGTGTTTAGCATAGAAGAAATTCTAACAGAGCTGTCAAAAATTCTGACGTTGCCTAAATACTCGATAGTTTCCACTGGGACTATAGGTTATTTCGGCGCTGAAGACCCATCGGAGTTTAAGCCCAAGAATTGTGAGGGTACAATGATAGCTGAAGTTGATAAGATAGGTAAGATCGTGAATAAAGTCGTGGTAGAACAGAGTACCTAAACGGTGGAGTTCAATTTTAAGAGCGAGACCGTCAATGATGTATACAAGATAAGCTCCATTAATCAGGTATCATTAGCCCTAAAGAGTTGATAATTCCACTGTGATAAGTGCACTGTTATAATATAAAGTGCACGGGATCTTACAAAGACGCTCAGCCTAGCGTGGAGATAACGTATTCCTTTAAAACCTGACAAAGGTATAATTTCTAGTACTAGTATCAACTGTTCTCCTTGAGACCCTCTTCCTTCTCTCACACCTAAACATATGATCGGGGTACGGATTGTAGTTTTACATGCTTTAAGGGCTTGTCGTAATACTCCTGAAATGTTCTGACCAGAGGAGTCGAAATCCAATATAAAAGGACGCGGTGTTTTCCTTAAAATACTTTTTATGAAGCTTTTATGGGTATATCTGCCTTTCAGGTATACCAGTAATAAAACTAAAAAATCTTTTAATTTATTATTTCTAATTTATTACATAAATCATGAAGATTATATATAATATGTATTTATATATTATTAAGAGTATAAATTAATATATGTTAAAGAAAGTAACGGTTACGGTCAGGCATGAAGACTGTTGGACTAGCCAAGTCCCTTTCAGGGCAAAAACGATAAGCCTCCAAGTGTATCCAAATAAGCACTATTTGAGGAGTAGAATAATGATTGACCTAAATGACCCAGACGTAGTAAAGGAAATGGGCAAGTGTAAGGGGGTAATGAAGGTCAATAAAGTTATGCCTAATCGTGATAAGACACTAGTGGACTTCCTTAACGTGTACAAGGGCTCTATTGCTGGGATACTCTATGACTATGAGGTCTTACTCCTTGACAACGAGATAAGAGAAGGTAAGGAGATATGGACTTTTGTAGTCCCGCGGTTATCTATAAGAGAAATTGTGAACGAGATAAAGAACGTTTCGAAAGTGGGCGAAGTAAAAATAGATGACTATACCCCTAGCAACGTATATCTAACAGATATGGAAAGAAAGGTATTACTCTTGGCATTACACTCTGGATACTTAGATTACCCAAAGAAGTCAAAGACTGAAGATTTGGCAAAACTGCTGGGAATCAGCAAGGTTACTTTTCTATATCACTTGAGGACTGCCGAGAAAAAGATAATATCTATGTATCTAGATACGGGAGAATAACGTTAGTTATTTGAATAATATGTGAAAATGTCTATAATTTATCAGCCCTTCGACTATTAACCACGTTTGATGTAAAGCTTTAAAATTACCAAAACCTGATTCAATTCATGAAACTTAGGGATCACCTACCCAAGATCAAAGGTGAAGGAGTTTATATAGACGACTTTACCCCAAAAAACACCGCATACCTTTTTGTAGTGAGGTCCCCTATAGCCAGAGGGATCATAAAAAGCGTTTCAAGACCCGATAACGTACTCCTCTCATTAACATGGGAGGACGTGAGGGCTTACCTCCCCGTCAGGGCAGACCCCGAGACTATGAAGATGGGAAAGATTGTCAAAATGCCCCTGCTGGCTGACGGTAGGGTTAACTTCGTAGGGCAACCTGTTCTGGCTTTTGTAGTAGAAGACAGATACGAAGGTGAGGATATAGCGGAACAAGTGTCCATCGACTACGAGGAACTCCCACCTATATTAGACATTGAATCTGCATTGAACTCTACTGAGCAAATCCATTCAGGGGTTGAGAGAAATATCTCAGTAGATAAGACGCTGGAAGGCGGCCAATTATCAGCGAAGAGAAGTGCTGATGTTATAGTAAGCAGAAAAATTTACCAGAATAGGATAGTCTCTAATCCTATGGAGCCTAAGGGAGTCTTAGTCTACTGGGACGGGGATAACCTAAATGTTTATGGGTCCTTCCAGTCGGCGTTTAGGATAAGGGGCGATTTAAGAGAAGTCCTCAACTTACCCCCTGAAAAGATCAGGGTTTACTCTACATTAGTAGGAGGAGGCTTCGGTAATAAGGTTCCCTTACATGCGGAGTACGCGTTAGCGGCAATAGCCTCAATGAAACTGAAAAGGCCCATAAAGTGGATAGAGACTAGGATGGAACACCTGAAAAACCCTACTATAGGTAGGGGAGTACTATCAGAAGTTAACATGTACGCAAGGAGGACTGGAGAAATACTAGGTGTCGAGGGTTATGTTGCGGTGGACTTAGGAGCTTATGATTACACAATAAACCCTACTACCCCGGAATTTATAGCCAGATTAGTTACCGGCCCTTATAAGATGAAATTTGCATCCATCAGAGCTATGGGAGTTTTTACTAACCTTCCCCCGACAGGGCCTTACAGAGGAGCGGGTAGGCCTGAAGCTGCGCTAATTCATGAGAGTCTAGTTGAAGACCTTGCAAGTGAGCTAGGTATGGATCCGGTAGAAATAAGAAAGAGGAACTTAGTAGGGGATATGGAAGAATTCATAACACCTCTCGGTATAAGACTGGACCCAGCAGGGTATAGGAGTGTGCTAAACGTAGCTGAGATATATTATAGGATGAGTAAGGAGAAATACAAAGATAAGGGAGTATCTATAGTAGTTTTCACGGATGTCGACAGACTATCACCAGGTGAAGGAGCTAGGATAAGGATCGAGGACGGCAGAGTAAAGGTATTTGTGGGGTCCGGCCCTCACGGACAAGCCCATGAGGACACCTTTGCTAAGTTAGTCTCTGAGACTTTAGGGGTAAGTGAAGACCTAATAGATGTGTTTACTAATAGTACGGACACAGTAAAAGAAGGGATAGGCAGTTTCGGCTCAAGGAGCGGGACTATAGCAGGGTCTGCAGTTATTGAGGCCAGTAAACAGCTCCTCCAAAAAATTAACATACCTATCGAGAGAGCGTTAAAGGAATTCAACGGTATAGAGGTTGAAGTATTTTACAAGGCAGAGGACATATTTACACCTGGGGCTCATGTAGCCGTAGTAGATATAGACAAGGAGACCGGTTTTGTTAAAGTCCTGAAATACTACTCAGTAGAAGACGTAGGGAGAGAGTTGATAACAGCTGAAGTAGAGGGGCAAGTTATAGGCGGTATCCTTCAGGGGGTATCCCAAGTAATATGGGAGCAGGCACCATACGACGAGAACGGTAACCCGTTATTCTCTTCTATCGCTGATTGCGGAGTCCCCACGGCTAAAGAGGCGAGTTATTTGGTTGAGTTAAATACCTTGACATTCCCCTCTTCCCTACCTTCAAGAAGCAGGGGAGTCGGAGAAGCAGGAACTACCGGAGCTGTACCTGCAGTCTTCATAGCGTTAGAAAAAGTTACTGGAAAGAAGTTCTCAAAGACGCCTATACTACCATGGGAGATATTAGGCTAGTGTATCTCTCAATAGTCGTCTAAAAATAAATATGCTAGGAGAACTTACATTAGTCTGGAATAATATACCACTAACCTTAAAAAACGTTTTATGTGATAACACTTACGTCTGACAAACTTTTATTATACTCGGTCAGTTGATAAGGGACAGTAATACCTTCGTGTAGAAACGTCGATATTTAGCAAGCAGTAAGATGGGGCTCGTCCTATAGTGCCTGACTAAGTATAAATATGGCATATAATGTTACCGCTTTACCGATTAAACCTTCACTCCTTAAGCATTAAACATAACGCGTATAGGCGTTAGGGGGGAGTGTTTATGGTAATACTCGGTTACTCCAGTTTTTCAATAAATGCTGCAAGGAGAAAAGGTCCCTCTTCTCTTAACAGAAAAAGATTAAAAAATCTTTTATTTCATTAAAGGCCGTCCCAAAGGAGGAGATACACCTAATGCTTCCGCGACAACGGCAGCAAGTCCCGTATACCAAGCCGCAATGGCCGTAAGTATCCCTACATACCCTCCAGCATGGACTAGAGCTGTACTGTTAACCATGAGACCTGCTCCGAGGAGGAAGAAAGTTATCCATAACAGTAGGAAAGTCATAAACAGTCCAAGGTTACTCCTGAAAGTCCCGAACCACATCACTAAAGTGAATATACCGAAAGCTATGAGGACTAAGCCTATCCCTTGGGCTGCAGCTCCGCCGAGCATCGAAGTCAGGAAATACCACTCCCAGAAGGCCCCGTAAGTAAAAAAGGCAACATAACCGAATGTATTTCCAGCCCTCCACTCGAGTATTCCTGCAAGTAATTGTGCAAGCCCGCCGTAGAATGCAGCTAACCCGAGTACTGCAGATTCACCTTGTGATAATAAACCAGCATTATAGACAGACAGTACTAACGTAGTCAGTGCGAACCCTGATAGACCTAGTGGTGCAGGATTAGCCCTTTTTTGTTCCGTCATTACAATTATTTTTTACTTAAATCCTTTTAAATTATTTCATAAAGGATCTTTATAAAATAAGTTTATTATTATAATTAAAGAGAAATATTTAAATGTCAGTTTCGTGGGCACTACCTTTTGATAAAGAAATAAGGATAAAATCGAATAAGGAAATCGACATTAATACGTATAAAAAAATCCATGAAGCATCGATAACTGACGTCAAATCCTTCTGGTCCTCCGTAGCTACAGAACTAGACTGGTTTAAGCCTTGGGAAAGAGTACTGGATGACTCTAACCCCCCGTTTTATAAATGGTTTGTTGGCGGCGAACTTAATGCCTCCTACCTTTCAGTGGACAGACACGCTAGAGGATGGAGGAAAAATAAGGTAGCGTTAATTTGGGAAGGAGAACCCTTAGACAATAACGGTAACCCTAAGGAGGTCAGAAAGCTTACATATCAGGATCTCTATAGAGAAGTAAACAGAGTAGCATATTTAATGAAGGAGAGATATAAGCTCAAGAAAGGAGATACAATAGCTATTTATTTGCCCATGATCCCTGAACTCCCCATATTTATGTTAGCAGCAGCTAGATTGGGGGTAGTGTTTACCGTAGTATTTTCCGGGTTCAGTTCGGACGCATTAGCTAACAGGATAAACGACGCTGAGGCTAAGCTCCTTATCACAGCAGATGGTGGGTGGAGGAAGGGGAAGATTGTAGAGTTAAAGAACATAGCTGATAAGTCTTTAGAAAAGACTCCCAGCGTAAGACACGTTATTGTAGTGAGGAGAACTGGAGCAAAAGTAAACATGGTAGAAGGAAGAGACGAATATTACGATGATGTGATGAAGGATGTGCCATTAAATACCTATGTAGAGCCTGAAAGAGTTAAGTCGGAAGACCCGCTTTATATCCTTTACACTTCTGGGACTACCGGTAAACCTAAAGGTATCGTCCATGACACTGGAGGCTACATGACGTTACTTCATGCTACAATGAAATGGGTGTTCGATATTAGGGACGAAGACGTTTATTGGTGTACTGCAGACATAGGATGGGTTACCGGTCATTCCTACATAGTATTTGGTCCCCTAATGGAAGGTGCAACTGAAGTAATGTATGAAGGTGCATTAGATTACCCCAAACCAGATAGGTGGGTATCTATTATAGAACGTTACGGTGTATCAGTCTTATATACATCGCCGACTGCAATTAGGTCGTTTATGAAATATGGAGATTCGTGGATAAAGTCACACGATACATCGAGTGTTAGGTTAATGCACTCTGTGGGGGAGCCCATCAACCCGGAGGCATGGGAGTGGTTTTGGAAATTAGTAGGGAGAGAGGAGATCCCCTTCGGCAGTACTTGGTGGATGACCGAGACCGGAGGTATAATGATTTCCCACCTACCCGGACTCTATCTTATCCCGTTAAAGCCTGGGACTAACGGGATGCCCTTACCCGGTATTCAGGCAGATGTGGTCGACGATAACGGTAATCCCGCTAAACCCGAAACGAGGGGTTATCTAGTGATCAAACAGCCTTGGCCCGGTATGCCCTTAACCATATATAAAGACCCTGAGAGGTACGTAAACGTATACTGGAGCAAGTTCCCTAACATGTTTTATGCAGGCGATTACGCTGTAAAAGACGACGACGGCTACTTCTGGGTCTTGGGAAGGGCTGATGAGGTCATAAAAGTAGCAGGTCACAGACTCGGCACATACGAGCTCGAGTCAGCTTTAATAGAACACCCAGCCGTTGCTGAAGCTGCAGTTATAGGTGTCCCAGACCCCATTAAGGGAGAAGTCCCTTACGGCTTTATAATCCTAAGGCAAGGGTACTCTCCTTCTCCTCAGTTGACTCAGGAGATCTTGAAGACTGTAAGAGAGAAAGTGGGACCTATAGCAGTAATCGATAAAGTATTCTTTGTAGGGAAGTTGCCTAAGACAAGGAGCGGAAAGATAATGAGGAGAGTAGTAAGGGCAGTTATAACTAACTCTCAAGTAGGCGATATAACTACACTTGAAGATGAAGCATCTGTAGATGAGATCAGGAAGGCTTATGAGGAGTTTAAGCAAGAGTTTCAGAAGATAAGTTAATCATTTTTTTAATAAATTATTTTTGAATATTCTTCTTGATTTTATATTCTCTGTCTCTCAATCGAGTAGGTGCAGATGACAATTAAGCGAGCTCCTCTCTTTTAATTAAAAGAGTTACAATATCCTAAACCCCATGGGATATTTTAATCGTCTGTATTTATACTCAGATAAAGGATGCCCGTTATTAGTCAAGTATGTCTTAAGCATAGTAAAAGGATCCTCGAGTAGCATTTTACATAAAACCCTTAACGTCTGATACGTTTCTGATATATTCTTTGTTCATAATTAGATGTAAAGGCATGAAAGGACGATCTATCCATGGTGAAGGTGAATAAGTTAATTTAAGCGATTACACCGCGTTCCAGCAGACGTTAGACCGTCTTCGTATTTATTATAATATAAAAGGACTTATATGTTTTTACTAGTTTTGACGTGTATTATATTATTTCATGATTAAGGCTTCGGACTCTAAAAAACTTAAAATGAAATGGGATTATAAGTGTTCACGTAAGTGGTTGAGGTAATACCTGACTGCTATGGTTTTTCCAATAAATGCCACTCGAAGCCTTTACAATTCTACATCTGTAAATATATTAAGCTAAAATATTTTTTTAGGTAATATAGCTCATGTTTCACATCTAAGTAAATGCTACACGGGCTATAGATACCTTAGATAACGATATTAAAGGGCCAAGCTCATGAGTAACATTATAGGAAAGGCTGATGATGGGGACTAGGTCTCAATTCTTATCCTTTTACCCGTAAACTTCTTTTCACTTTCCTCGTCTTCCACATGCAGTTCCACCGGGGCGTCGAAGGGTAGGTCATAGAAGTCCATTGCCCTAAAGAACACTTTTTTCCTTAATTCCATCTTTTCCTTCCCCTCTAACTTCCTCTTAACGACGATAAGTATATCAATGTCACTGAGTACTGTTATGCGGTCTTCAGCAACACCACCTATAACATATACCTCAGCACCAGGCTCTATATCACGGGTCACCTTCGCTACTTTCTCGGCGTATTCCCTCCACCTCCTTAAGTGGGAAAAGCGGAACTTAACCCAGCTTGACAGATTTTACCACCTCCTCAAGGAAATTAATGGCTTTTTCAGCAAAACTGATTAACTCCATTACTCCTTCGTCGTATTCAACGTCCTCATAACGTGAGTCTAGGTAAGCGTCTTCAACCGATACTAACTTATTTCTGTACTCCCTTACCATTTCGTCGACCTTAGTAGCTAATTCGCTATAGCCATTCTCTCTCAGGAGTTTAGACAAGTAGCTGAACGACTCCCTTATACCGTGCCCCCTATACTCCTTTCCGAATATCTCGAGGATAACGGCTTTGTTATAAAGTTGGAGCGACTGTCCGACGTGAAAGGCACTAACGTCATAATAGCCTTCAACGTAGTCGTCCTTAGCGTCTGTTAAAAACCTTAAAGCCCTCCTCTTTAACCTCCAGACCCTTATCCCGCTCACACCTTAATATACTCGTGTAGGGTTAAGAATTTAGAGAGAGGATTTGACTTATACTAGTCGCAAAACCTCCCTGCTACGTTTTTTTTTTTGGGACTAAAACTACTCGTAATTTAGGGATATTCCCTGTCTGTTCAATCCTCATGTACCTCTGTCTTAACGTTAACTCCGGCTTCACCGCGTAATGGGTCATGAGCGGGAGTACCGTTCTTCGCTTCAAGCAACCGAACGATAGACTGTGAGTAGATGTGTAAGTGTTTATCATTTTGTCGATCAGCCTTACTACGTACCCCGTTTAGCCTTATAGTGAGAGTTAAACCCTAAGCGCGATATTGGTATATCCGTGAGATAAGTCTTATCACTCAGACCATTGTCGTCGTTCAGGGACGACTCGTGGTACCTTAATGGGTAAAAGGACCTTTCTTTTAATAATTTTAAAAAAGAAGTAATTCGGTTTTAAGAAGATACGACTTGGACGTTTATTACTTGTCCGTTAGATAAGAATAGTTGTATCGTATAGGCTGTGTTTGGAACCAGCCCTTGGTTTAGTGTAAATACAGCTCGCAAGTTGTTGTAACCGACGTTTAGCTGATACGGTGTAATGTTGGTAGTCGTGTAGTTAGTCCCGTAAAGGCTCGCCTTAAGCACTTGTACCTGATAGGGAGAATAGACGGTAAATTCAGCGATACCGTTACTGTAAATCTTTCCTGAACCGTACTGGTAGGGGGTAGGCTGTGTAGGTTGTTGTTGAGTAAGTTGCTGTTGTGGAGGAGGCGGTGTAGTTTGTATCTGGTAGTTGGCCTGCTGTGGTGGTTGCGGAGGTTGGGGTGGTTGCGGAGGTGGTACCGGGACTTGTTGAGGTTGAAGGGTAGTGGGTTGGTAGTTGTAACTCTGTGACGTTACTTGGTAGTTAAACTGTTGAGGGGACTGGCGCAATAAAAGCGTCGATAATGTCTTCCCTATACCTATGAAGGCGAGCAAAGCGGGTATCAGTGGTGATAGCGAGTATAAGAACTTCCCTGAATAATACACGGCTTTGTTATCGTAGTGCAAACCTATGAGTACGAGTAGAATAGCTATAGGTAGTAAGACGATAAATAAGACTCCACTTAACCTTACCAACCCATTAGTGTATTTCTTACCTACCCTGTAAAGTCCGAGTCCAAGTAGCACATAGCCTAAATCTACAAAGACCATGATAGGTGTGACTACTCCTAGGAGTGTAAGTGAGGTAATCCCACTTGTGATAGTCCCTATTCCCGTTGACGCACTCTCTCTTATTGTCGATAGCTCAATTATGTATGCAGAGAAGATTATCAGTACCACTGCGGTAGCCAGTAGTGTCGTCCCGCCGGTCTTCCCTAAACCAAATTCCGGGTATATGTACCTTAATATGTCGAAGCCATTCCTGACCATTACAGCTTGTATAAACACAAAAGCACTAGCTAAAACGGCCATACCGTCGACTACCAGTGACAAGGTTTGGATCGTAGTACGCCCTAACTGAACTGGATTCTCGTATGAGATAACGACTGATACAATAGTCCCGATAAGGGAAAATATAGACCCTAATACCGCTATTAGGCTACTGATCCTCAGTTCTCTTAACCCAATTCCTTCTGAACTACTCATAGTTAAAGATTAAGTATTAAAATTAAAAATTTAGCTATCCCTTATGCACTATTTCCTAAAATTTTCCCTTGGGTATATTTACCCGAGGACAGTAGCAGTGGTGGTTCACGACTTTAGGCGATTCAGGTATTCTTTGTGAAGTGTAATTTTACCTCGAACTAGTACAGTTCGTGGACCAATAACACAGTACGCATAAGGTCACTACAAAACACATAAGGTCGCTAGATAAACTAAGCTGTTAAACCCATCACTTTACGCTTCTACACGGCGTCACGTATTATTGCCTTGTGAACATATCTGATAATAGTTATGACCTCACTCTATTTAGACAAACAAGGTTCGCGGGGACTCCGTGAAAGGCCCAGTCACGGTTTTTCAAATAAATACTATCAGATAACCTTAAAGTTATGCCGTTTAACTTTCGTCTGTGAAACCATTAAGGACTTACATCATGCTGAAAAACTTTGCACTGAGCCTGACACAGCCCTTTATCGCCTTTCTCTCAGCCCTCTCGGGAGTTAATGGAGAAGCATTGGCGATAATCTCGTCAGCAGGCACTGTTTTGCCTTCAATAGTCCAGTTCTTATTAGGCTTCATGAGGGCTAAGGGAAAACAGCTAGTGGTCTTAGGCTCTGCAATAGTAGGGGGCTTATGGATAATACTTTCACTTATCCCTTTTGGTAGTGTAGTGTTTGTAGTCTTCTACGTCCTGCTAGAGGCCGGTCTGGGTATCTCGCTTTTCGGCTGGTATTTAATAATGGACAAGGTTAGTACGTCCTCTAGGGGTAGGGTGCTCGCCCAATATTCCTTTTACTCTACCCTTGGCGGGCTCATAGCTACCTTGATTACAGGTTTCTTTGTAGGTGATGATAAGGCCCTTATAAGGCCCTTCTTTATGACCACAGGGCTGTTAATGGTTACCGACTCTTATATAGCTTATAAGTTTGATGTGGACTACGAAAGGCCCCCATTAAAGGGGCTAAGGGTGAGCAGGGAATTACGTGATTTCCTAGTGGTTACTTTTGCCTTTAACGTCATATGGTCCTCTGCATGGCCTATATTTCCTTTAGCCCAAGTATACGTATTTAACATGAACTTCGAAAACATAGCCATTATAGACACTATCTCCGGCGTCTCTACATTATTGATGCAGAACTGGGTCGGTAGGCTAGTCGATAAGAACAGAAAGATGGTGATGTTCACCGGGAGACTTGCACTAGCCACCTTTCCTTTAGCTTACGCTTTGTCCAGTTCAGTTTATGAGATCTATTTAGCTAACGTTATAGCCGGGTTTACAAATTCTGTTAACTCAACAGCTTACCTTTCATACTTATATGATAGTTCTAAAGACACAAGAAAAAGCATAGGGCTTTATAATGTAATTACAGCTTTAGGGGATCTTACGGGCTCCAGTATAGGGGGAATCACTGCTGAAATAGTTACGAATACCTTTGGTCTTGTACGGGGTATAAGGGAAATGATGCTCGCTATCGCGCTCCTTAGGGTCATAGCTTCCCTGTTTTACCTTAAACTTCATGAACCTATTAAGGCGTAGACCGGGACTACATCTATTAATCCGTTAAGTCCTACCATTACTAGAGAGTTTTTGGTTAATAGCAAGTTCCCCGGTCCCGGTATGACAGGCGTCAGGACCGTCTTCACTAACTGTCCGTTTAGCTTAAGTACGTAAAGTTCACCGCTCCTAGACTGTATAATTATATACTTACCGTATACTATGTCAACATTACTCACCGTAGGACCGGTATAGAACTCCCACAATACTTTTCCGTTTGTGATGTTTACAGCGTAAAGTATGCCCACCGGAGAGTCGTGGTATACTACACCGTCAAGTATTACGGGGGGCGGTGATTCAAGGTACATAGGTATGGGAGCATTCCCTTCATTTAGGTACCACAACATCCTCCCGTCAGTGGCGTTGAAGGCTACTAAGAATTCACTCATGGTAACGTTAGTGATATGGACGGTGTAAGAGGTAACCACAACACCTCGATAGTAAGCAGGGGACGAGTCGTCCAGACCTCCGAACACCAGACCTTGTGTAGAGAAGTTATATTCCCAAATTACTTTTCCGTTATCAGCGTCTATAGCCCAGAACACATAGGGGTTTGCAGAGCCGAAATAGATTATGTTACCCACCAGCAGTGGAGAGGACATACTGACATAAGAACCTATATCCTCTTCCCATACTAATTTTCCGTTATCAGCGTTAAGAGCGAGGACTTCATCGTTTCCGTTAGCTTCTATCACCATCCCGTGGTATATTACTGGAGTGGGCATATCTTCGCCTAACGTCGTGTAATTCCATAAGATTTTCCCGTCCGTAGCGTTGACAGCAACTATTGCGTTTTCACCAGTCCCCCTGACCGTTGAGTTAATGAAACACGCGTTACCTAGTCCTATGATTACTTCTCCCTCATACGTTATTGGGACAGTCATCACTTGGTTGGGGAATTTATCGTACCATATTACCTGTCCATTAGTTATGTTTATTGCATAAAGGCAACCCACTTGTTCTTCCATCGCACCACTCGACATATTCATCGGCCCAGACGTAACTACATACATTAGGTCACCGTAAATAGTAGGCGGGACTATTATAGCACCGGTCAAGTTTAACATGAAGAAGCCCGTATTAATAGGGACGTAATAGATGTGTTGGGGGTTTCCCTCAAACATGTACGTAGATGGAGTGTATCCTCTAGGTTTAATGGGGATTGACTGTATGACCGAATATGTTGGAGATTTAGTGACCGTAGGTAAACTGGTTATCTCGACCTCCTTACCTTGGTTTTGTGATATAATGTAGTGTTTTTGAGATGTGTAGTAATTAGTTAAAAATAAATATTCCGATAATAATAAAAAAAGTACTGTAATTATCAAAACTATCGATTTTAATTTATTCACGAGAAGAGTTTTTACTCTTTCATGTTAATAAATCTATTCATGATGAAAATTAAAAGAGCATACCTTGAGTGGGTCTTAAAATGGTTCTCTGTTTAAAACTTTATAAATTATAAAAATTTTTCTGATAAATTTTCTAACTTTATTATAAAAAGGTTGTATTGGTATTTCGTCCATGGGTTTGGGCTTGGGCAATTCATGTTTATTTTACGACTTCTATTTGTTTTAAGTATGGTAAGATTATAACAATTATTGAATATACGTACAAGAGTGTTAATACATTGACCGTGTAGTAGCGTGTGAGGTGACTAGTTTATAATTTAGCTTATACAGAATGATTTTGCATAACTTTATTATTTGCTCGCGAATTATACTAATTCATAGTAAATATTACAATTTACAATAGTGTACTTTAGTGACCGGGCTTTATTAGACTGGGTTTCCATTGTAAACCGTTTTTCAAAATACCAAGGGATTTGGGAGAATTCTTAAATACTGAGAAGAAAGGCACTAAATTGAGTAAAAAATGAAAAAAGAATATTTAATTGGTATATTATTAATAATTTTAATTATTCTAGCTGGGATAGTGGGTTATCTCGTAGGGAAAAATATCTCTGGCGGAAAACTGACCGAGCAAAAGGTGGTCAATGAGACTACGGTCATAAAGACAGTTTACTCTTCGGGCTATTCAGACCCGGCAAGCATAGGGAACGGCGAAGACTATCTGATTAACCCGGTCTTCCCTGATAAGACTATTGCGTCCCAATACGCATATGTAACTTCTGGCCAAGGGTTAGTATTTATAGGCAACCCTTTCTCTACCGGCAACGGTTATCTTGCAGGTGCAAAGGGTGCTGCCGTGGTCGCATCTATGCTTGCATATCAACCGTTAACTGAGTATAACTACTACCTATACATAACTGCACCTAATTACATTAACGTCCCTGGTGCAGTAAAGACTGACTCGGCTACCGTAATGTACTTAAGTTCAATGTTGGGTCAGCAATCAGCATTAAACAGGTCATTATATTTCTTGGGAGATGTAGGACTGGAAGGCTATATGTATTCTACTGGAGTAGTATACCAGAGGATTGTGCAACTTTACCAAGGAGGGATATATTATTTAGTAGTCCCCAAAATGATGGCATTAGCTGAGGGACAGAATTACCAAATGGCTCAGCAATTCGCCAAGGAACACGGAGAAGTACTGTACACTGTCTCATCAATCCCCCAAATTTATCAGATAGTAACATCACAGCAATTACCCCAACCTAAAGGGTACATAGACTTCCCGGTAAACCTTTCAGCAGGATATACTTATTTGTCTATGATCTATGACCAGCTCTACAACTCCACTACCAATTCCTCAGTTAAAGAAACTGCGTCGATGTATTGGTCGATGGCCGAAAAACTAGCCAGCGAGGGAAATTACACGGTATTTTATACCTTCCAAAACCCTGCAGTCGAGGCGATCCAAATACTTTACCAATCTAACCCATCAGTAAACTTAGCACAAGAGGTAATGAAAGCAGTGAGTAATGCTGAGAGTTTAAGTAACCTCTGGACTATAGAGACCGCGGCTGAGGCTGACTACCTCTATAACCAAGAAAACATTTCTGACCAAATTTTAGCTAACGCTTGGGCTGCGTTAAGCCTTTCCATAAGTGCAGGTCCTACGATAACACCCTCCGGGTTTTACCAAGGGCTTTACAACGAGTTCTTGACAGACCTTTATGCTGCAGAGTACTTAGACTCAGTAACTAACGGTAATTTCGGAAATGTAAGCTTACTACTCCAAGTGTATAGGGATCCTAACGTAATATACGATTATGGATTTTATGCGAATTATTATGCCCAAATGGCCATCGCATTCAGGGACTATTTTCTAAAACAGCTGAATGCTACTGATCAGGCCCTGGTCCTTAATTCAATATATCAATACATGGCTAATGAAACTCAAATACTAGAGAGTGCGGCAGCTTATAATGACGGGCCATCTTTGGTCGGTTATGTAATGATGGATTACGGTTTAAGCTCCCATAATCTTACCTACTTATACTATTCCATGCCGTTCATTAGGTTTACGATGAACGTAGAGCAACTCACTTGGTATATACAGACTTAAAAGAGAAAAATTTTTTATTTTTCTCACTTAGTCTTTCCTTCTCCTCCCTTCTGCCCCCTAGTTTTTGTCTTCTTCAATTAATTTCAATATAGCCTTCCTTATTACTTCACTCCTGTTAAGTCCGTGCTTTTGAGCGTATGTATCGAGGTCCTTTATTACGTCGTCCTCCACCTTAAATGTAATGACTTTTTTCATAGGTAATACTTCTCAATAGGGGTTAAAAGGTATTACGCAATGATATAAAATTCTAGAAAAAACTCGTCAGGTTAGCATTATGGTTAAAGCGGACTTGCTCACCAAACTACATACACTAATACCCTCACATCTCCCATCTCCAGCACTCTCTATTTCAGCCTCTCTACTCTTAAGCCCCTCAATCTCCTTTTGTATCCTATTATACTCAGGTTGGGGTATTATGGTCGTTATTGTCTTCGCCCTTTTCCTCATCGCAGACAGTGCAGCAGCCGCAGCCATCGACTTCCTCCCACCGGTTATGTCTACAAAATCGCCCTCTCTGATCTTGTTTTCTACTTCCTTTTTGAAGAGTAGGTAGTCCTTCCTGCTGTATATATCAGTGATGCTAAGCGGTATGTCATAAATCGCCACGTCCCTCCCTCCACAACACACGAATATAGCCTTGACTAACTTCCAAGCAAATTCTACGGACTTATCCGCTGTCCTTATAACATACACCTCATCTACCCTTATTTTCTCCGGGTTGTCTTCTTCATATGTACCGTTAATGAGGTTCTTATAGCTCTCGAATATCCCTCCTGGAGAGGTGCCTAAAGTCGCTATTAACCTGACCATATGGGATATCGTGATAGGGACATTAATATCTTTTTGGTTGTTAAAAGGGGACATCAGTAAGGTGTTAAAACTGTATAGTTTTCATTTTAGGGGCTTTTGAGAAGTTTTACGGGCTAGCTTTTTCCTTAGCCCTCTTTAGCAAGTCCTCCTTAAATTTCCTAAAGTCCTCCTTATTCTCGACCTATAGATACTTACTCTCGTACTCGTCTCGGCAATTCTCGTTAGGTATAGTTTGTTGCAAGCATTAAATAATTAAGGATATAGTAATTTTTCTCAATGAATCTTGAAAAATATAAAAGGAAACGATAGGGTCTTTCACGGCCCTTTGAGGTTTTTATTTGTCTCAACAGGATGAGATTATCATATTAAATATACACTAAGCAATATTAATACATAGAATTTGCAAAAGCAAAGGTGAGGAGCTAATAACTTAGTTTACTAAATTTATACCCTAGCGAAGACACCTATCCCACGGCGTACCTGAGGTGTGGTGGAAAGTGGTTAAACAGGGACTTATGGGCGGCTTTTATACACCACCCTTTGATTAACGTCGATCAGAGTTTATATACAGCTTTATTTAGTTTAAATTTGTAATTAAATATATGGAAGAGATTTTGAAAACTACTGAAGACAAAAAGGTGCACCTCGCGTTTATCTTTGACCCTAATAAATGCATAATCTGTAACGCTTGTGTCAACGCTTGTAATTCAGCTTATGGTGGGTTAAACTGGAGGACATTGTTAGTGTTTGGTGAGGACACTAAAGTAGGTGTGTCCATTTCATGTAACCACTGCGAAAACCCCTTATGTATGAAAGCTTGTCCTGCAAATGCTATAAGACGGGACGAATTGGGTATAGTCTACATAGACCCGAAAGAGTGTATAGGTTGCGGTTATTGTACGTGGGCCTGCCCCTATGAAGAACCCAAGTTCACTAAAGAAGGTATAATGAGCAAGTGTGACTTCTGTAGGGCCAGGCTATTAAACAAACAAGGGCTACCCCTCTGTGTCGAGTCGTGCCCCACCGGTGCACTATCCTTCGGGTGGGTAAAGGAAAAAGAATACAGTGCCCCTTACTTAGCCCCTTACGACATCACAAGACCTAACTTAGTAGTAAGGCAGAGCAAGACCGAGATAAAGGCCTCTCCGCTAAAGCAGAGAAAAGAGCAAAACTACTGGCAACTCCTCCTCTTTACGCTCTTCTCAGAGTTCGCCTTAGGTAGCCTTTTCGTACCCGTAAAGGGGGTAATCCCGTTAATACTGATGCTGGTGGGTTTAGTCCCGTCAATATTGCATATTAACAGGAAGGATAGGTTTTATAGAGTGATATTTAACCTGAAGACATCATGGTTAAGTAGAGAAGTGTTTTTCGCTTCCCTCTCAGTCTTATCCCTAATCCTATATGCACTGACCGACACATCTGTGACTTTAATCTCCTCAGTAACACTGGTCTCTCTAGCGGTCTTATCGTCTATCATGCTATACCTCCTTAAGAGCGTACCATCATGGTATAATTTGGACACCCCCATATCTTTCGTGGGTACAGCGTTTACTACTACTTTCCCTATAGGTTATTTCTTGACACACGACCCCGTATACTTGGTAGTAGGGGTAGTATTCAGCGTAGCTGAAATGGTAGTGAATAAAGAGAATAAATATAGAATTTCACTCAATTCGGCTTATGTAGTGCTAGCTATACTCTCTATTCTATTCCCGTTAATTAGTCTCATAACAGTTCCAGTAGCTGTATTATCGGAATTCATCCAAAGGAAGGGATTTTATGAACATATTTTATACTACGGCCTTCCAAAGTAGTGTATTTTTTTAATGCGAAACTTTTTTAATGTTCAAGATAAATTGTATATTTGGAAGTGGTGCCTTATTGCTCGAGATCAGGTTTCACGGGAGAGGAGGGCAGGGAGTAGTTACCGCGGCTAACTTGTTGGCAATCGCGGCAGACCTTGACGGTAACTGGTCCTCCGCCTTCCCCTTCTACGGTGCGGAGAGAAGGGGAGCTGAAATAGAGTCTTATTGCAGGATCGACTCGTCACCTATTAGGATCACATCACCTATCGAAAACCCTGATGTTGTGGTCATCTTAGACCCTTCATTACTTAAGATCTCAAACCCGTTAAGGGGTATAAAGGAGAACGGGAAAGTTGTCATAAACTCTCCCTCCCCCGTAACCCTCCCCTACCAGACGTTTGTCGTTAACGCTACTAAGATAGCCTTAGACTTAAACCTAGTTAAGTCCGGCTGGCCCCTAGTTAACATTATTATGCTGGGAAGTATAGCTAGGTTAAACGTTGTTACACTGGACTCTTTAAAGAAGGCAATAGACGAGGAATTTGAAGGTAAGGTAGCTGAGCTCAATAAAAAAGCCGTAGAGGTAGCATACGAAAGCGTAAAGGAGGTGTCACAAGTTGTCGCTTGAATACCAAGTCTTCCCTATAAGTAAGCCGTCTAAAGGTGCCGGCGGTAAGACCGGGAACTGGAGGGTAGTAAGGCCATTAGTCCATGAGGACAAGTGCGTAGGGTGTAAAGCATGTTACATGTGGTGCCCTGAAGGTACAATCCTTGTGAAAGGGGGAAAGGTCACCGTGGACTATGAGTACTGTAAGGGGTGCGGTATATGTTCCAACGTATGCCCCGCAAGAGCAATTGAAATGGTGAGTGAGACATGATAGAAAAGGTAATCTCAGGAAATGACGCAGTGGCGCTTGCAGTAAAACTGTCCAGAGTTAAAGTCACCGGGATCTATCCTATTACCCCACAGACATACATTATCGAGTCACTGAGTGAAATGAAAGATAAGGGAGAACTTGAGACTGAGATAATAAGAGTGGAGAGCGAGCACTCAGCTATGGCAGCGACTTTCGGTGCAGCGGCTTCAGGTGTTAGGGCATATACGGCTACAGCGTCTCAGGGGTTACTCTACATGCACGAGATGGTCTGGTGGGTAGCAGGCAGTAGGATACCCGTGGTAATGACTGTAGGTACTAGGGCTGTAGGCCCCCCTTGGAACATATGGAACGAGCACACTGACTTTATGAGCGAGAGGGATAGTGGTTGGATAATGGCTTTTGCCTCGACCCCGCAAGAGGCCATGGACCTCACAATTATAGCGTTTAGGGTTACAGAGGACGAGAGAGTCTTCCTTCCCATGATGGTGGGTATGGACGGGTTTATACTGTCGCACACAAAGACGAGAGTTTATGTGCCGTCACAAGAAGAAGTAGACTCATTTTTACCTCCTAGGAGACAGCCCTATGTCTTAGACCCGGAAGACCCACTAGCCATGGGGAATATGTTCCAACCCGCAGACTATATGAGGCTGAGGGAGTCCATCCACAGAGCACAGTTAGCTTCTAAGGAGGTCATTGTAGAAGCAGGAAAACAGTATATGAAAAAAGTGGTTCCAATTGGGTCTTATTCCACACTTAACGAGAGCTACAGGCTAGAAGACGCAGAATATGCGGTAGTTACAATGGGGGCGTGGTCTTTAGACGCAATGCAGGCTGTTGACGAGTTGAGGAATGAGGGGCTCAAGGTAGGAGTCTACAGAGTAAGGTTTATAAGGCCTTGGCCGGAGGAAGAGGTAGTAAAAGCGTTAGACGGGAAGAGGGTGTTAGTCCTCGATAGGTCTGTCAGCTTCGGTAGGGGAGGGCAACTTTACACAGAGGTCAGGGCATCTCTACCTAACGCGGAAGTAAAAGGAGTTATAACGGGACTAGGAGGAGTATCAATCGGTAAGAACGAAATAAAGACGGTTATACGTAAGTTCGTAGAAAGGCCGGAAGGAGTAGAATGGTTCTACCCAAAGGAGGGCGAGAAAGTTGAGCTTAGGAGTCCGAGATATATTAAATAAGCACAGGCTATTAAGCGGGACTTCAGCTTGTCCGGGGTGTCCTGAAAATATAGCAATGAGGTTAATAAGTACAGCTCTAGGTGAAAACGCAGTATTTGTAGTCGTTGCCGGTTGCTCCTCTGTCATCCAAGGGATGGGGCCTAACTCAGCGTACAACTACCCCGTACTCAACATCGCTTTTGCAGCAGGCCCGGCCGCTGCCTCAGGTATAGCTGCTGCTATGAGGTCTAGAGGGAAGGACGTCAAAGCCGTAGTGTGGGCTGGAGACGGTGGGACAGCGGATATCGGGATGGCCTCGCTGAGCGGTGCCGCAGAGAGGAACGAGGATATATTGTATATATGCGTAGACAATGAAGCTTATATGAACACCGGGGGGCAGAGGAGTGGGTCTACACCTATAGGGGCTTCTACTACTACTACACCTATGGGAAAGAGACATAACAAGAAAAATATACCGTTCATAATGATGGCCCACCACGTGCCTTATGTAGCTACGGCTAGTGTAGGTTATCCCCACGATTTAATGGAGAAGGTCAAAAAGGCTAAGGCTATTCGCGGGTTTTCGTACGTCCAAGTACTGTGTCCTGACCCTTACGGGTGGATGTTCGACCCGTCGAAGACAGCTGAGGTAGCAAAGCTTGCAGTTCAGACTTGCTATTGGCCATTATTCGAGTATGAAAACGGGAGATTAAGGATTGCAGATGAATGTCTGCACTGTTTAGATAAAAGGACGAGGAAACCCGTGAAAGAGTTCTTGAAGGTACAAGGTAGGTTCAAACACGCAGACGAGGAGAAAGTTAGGGAGTTACAAGAATATATAGACGAGATGTGGGATAGACTAAAGTTATTATACGAGGAGAAGTTGAAGTTTTAAACAAAAGGTTTTTCTTTCTCTCTTTTTTTGAACCTTGAGCCTAACTTCTTACTTAACGTTGAGCCTATGTCAAGGTGTATACGCAATTATGCACTTAATCTATACACTATGTTACCGGTTATGACATGCACTAGGTAATTGGTAATCGCCTCTACATGTTGGACTGTGCATGAAGAAGTGGGATAGGACAAAATAACATATGCAAAAATGCTAGTATCTAGTATATTTTTTGTTATATAATTGCGCTAATACAATAATTTTACGTGAGTTCTCAGAAGTTTTTATGTTTATCACAAAATAAAATATAAAAATTCAATTTACCACCTAAGGAAATACCGGGTGCAGGCTACCCGATAAACCCAATTTTACACCATGTTGTGTATCCCATACTCAAGGTTTAGATAAGGTATGAGTAAGTGAGGGAATGTGTACAAACTTAAGGAGACTTTATTGCCTATTTAATAACTCAATGGTTTACTGGAGTAGTAAGGACAACTTGTCCTTTACAATCATCATGAACTTTATTAGAGCTACGATGACCAGGAGGAAAGCAGCTACTGGTATAAGGCCTATATTGAGAAGGAAGGACGTGGTATCGTTTACTAGTATAAACGGTAGGAACAATATTGCCAGTTTTTCTAGGCTTAGTAGCTTTAATGAAGCAAAAACTAAAAATAGAAGTACCCTAGCTGTAATCCTATTTAAAATTATTGTAATATCCATGATGATAAATATTGTCCTAAAAATTAAAATTTTTTTCCAAGAAATTATCTGCAATAAGTGGTTCGCATTAAGGCTCACAATACCCAACTTACTGAGAAAGTTCGGTTCTAAATTGATTAAATCCCTCACAGTATTAAACAATGTTAACCCAATACATTCCCGTTATAGAGATGATATTCTATACTTTGTTTATTTTAAGCGCCTTAAAATTAAAGCTTCAATTATAAATTGTGTATTCCCAAGTATACCCTAAGGTACAAACGAATCTCTGGTGTCCCTCGATATATCAGGGAGGTTACGTTGCCCTTTAAAATCTCAGAAAGGATAATATTAGGAGCCTAATTGGTGAAGACATATCAGGCGTACGGATTTTATGTAAACCGGTATCAGAGGTCAGGGTAGATGGGAACTGTAAGGACACATGAATGTGAGAAGCCATTAGGGATCGGTGAAGTAACTGAACCTAAAATTACAACCTATAGGATATCGTTGTGAGGATTAAAGGGGCAGATACAGTTATAGATTTTTGGAGAACACTCTACCCCCTCTAACGGATTAAAGATACTTAAAAAGGGAGGAATTTACTCTATCGTAGGGTATGTTGATTGTATGAACCTACTAAATTACCTACGATGCTGATTTCCCTACTTATAAAGTCTATCGTCTTATCCGTTACCTCACCTCCCACGGTTGCAAACCCAAGTCTGTTAGAGGCGAAGCATGTGGAGCCTCCTTTCAGGGCTGGTTAGTTTATACGTTCAGGGAAAAGTGTTGCTAAAAACTAAGGTTTATCCATTAGCAGAAGCTAATAAAGTATATTAGAAGATTTAAAACGAGGGGAAACGGCACAAATTATCATAATAACCTATTCCAATATTTAAGGATTTTCTGAAATAAATTAAAATTTCACTTTATCTGGATTAAATAGATCCTCTTTATCATACATCTTTTTATAGACCAAGATTTTATGAAGGTGATCTCTAGGAAGTCTGGAGTTTATATATATACTGTTCAGGTCGAAATTAGTCCCTCCTAAAATTTTAAGTATCTCATAATATTCTTTCTCCTCATCGGTTAGAATGAAGGGGTGAGACTTCCTCCCTATATCAAACTCTACGTCAGTCACGAAGCCCTTCCTAGATTCTATAACTTTAGTCAGTTTTTCCTCAGTCTCCTCTAAAGGTATATCCTTTACTACGTAATAATACCTCTTCTTCATAATCCCCATAGCTGTGGTAATAGTCCCGCCGAAGAACAGAAACCTCTTTTCCCAAACTCCGTCGCCTCTTTTACCTTTAAAAGGACATTCCTCCTCACATACTACTAAAACATTCCACTTACTAGTGTAATAACCAGTAATGTTAGATGTAAGTCTAGACATTTCAGGAGACCTTAAAGTCACGTGATACACCGTGTGAGAATAATTATCATAAAGGCTTTGGATGAAATTCATAGCGTTATGTAAATTGTCAAATTCGACTACAATAGGGATGTCCTTAGTCTTTTCCCTTTTCTGAACCTTTAATTTAGTTATTATCCCCGTAGTCCCCTCTGCATGAGCGGCTATTTTCACATCTCCTCCCCTAAGTTTTACAGTTTTACCGACAGGGTTGACCATGGTTACCTCGGTTGCATAATCCCAATTACGACCATACCTAAACTCCCCAATGCCCCCTGAACCACCGCTAAAAAAACCAGCCACGGTAGCTCCCTCACAATACGTAGAAGGATAGACACGTACATTAAACCTTAGCCTTCCGTTATCGCAAAAAGAGACCCCGGGCCCTACTTCTATTTCGTCCTCATATTCCTTAAACGTTTTCATCCTTGAGAGGTCCATTATTATCCCTCCCTTCATTGGGATCACACCACCTACATTATTTACTCCCCCTCCTCTCGGGACTATGGGTACGTGTTCTTCAATGCAAGCTTCCACGATAGTTTTAACTTCGTCTTCGTTTTTAGGAAAAACTACTGCATTAGCCGACTTAGATAATAAAGGGGAAATTATAGGACTAGTATGGCTAAAATCTCTAGAAAGTGATGAGACAATTTTAGGATCAATTGAGTAATCAATTTCTTTCAACTTACTGAGGAATATTTGTGATAACATAGGCTGATAAAAGACTGAGCGATTTATAAATTTTTAAACTTGTATATTGAACTTTGTTCAAAAGTTTTCATAATGAGCCTTTTATCCATAATTATACGCTGTGAGTCTATAAAGAGCAAAGGGACTTTTAATGTGGAGAGGTCATGTCTGCTAAAGGGGGAATAAGAATTATACTTTATTAGTATCTGGCTGAGTAGATTAGTCTTTAAACTCTCTATCTAGATCTGAGACCACTTTATCAATCTTATCAATCCCTTCATCTATCTCCTCCTTAGTAATTATGAGAGGTGGGGATATTATAAACCACGAAGGTCCGTTAAATACGTAAACCCCTTCATCAAGCAGTCTTTTGGCTATTTTATCTACATCACTCGAGTTTCCGTTAAACTTATCATCGTATGTTGCAAAGGGTGTGTTCTTCTTATCCCTGACAAACTCAATAGCCCAAAATAATCCCATTCCCCTTATATCACCAATACTTTTATGCCTTTCTTTTAGCTCACTTAGTCTATCAGCAACGTATTTGCCAATAGCATTTACGTGAGAGAGTATTCCAAGCCTTTCGAACTCCTCAATAACGGCGGGGATTGCTGATAATGTCACTGGATGGGCCTCGAAAGTGTGACCGTGGGCGAAAAGGTTATCTTCGAAGAAATCCCCGATCTCCTTACTGACACCAGTGATACCTATAGGGACGTAAGAGGCTGTAGCTGATTTGGCAGTAGTAATTATATCCGGTTCGATATTCCAATGGTTTACCGCGAACCACTCACCAGTCCTACCCCACCCCGTCATAACCTCATCTGCAATAAATAGGACGTCGTTTTCCTTTGCTATCTTCCTTACTGTAGTCAAGTAATCCTTAGGCGGGACTATAACCCCGTTAGTCCCCGTGATCGGTTCCACTATGATCCCAGCGACATTATGTTCGTTTTTAATAACATAATCCACATAATTTGCACAAGCTAAATTACACTCAGGGTACTTGAGCTTTAAGGGACACCTAAAACAGTACGGTTCTGGTATTCTCACCACACCACCTAGTGTATGTGGCTCAGCAAACCACCTCCTGTAATCTCCAGTTAACGAGACGGAGCCATATGTAGAACCGTGATATGACCTATATCTAGCAATTATCTTGTACTTGGGGTTTTTAGCTAACCTCGTTATTTTTACTGCAGCTTCATTGGCTTCGGTGCCCGAAGTTGAAAAGAAGAATTTTGTAATGCCCTTAGGCATGACTTTTATGAGCGATTTTACAGCCGTCATTCTCACCTCGGTTGCAAATGCAGGAGAGATATACTGTATTTTATCCAACTGTTCTTTTATACTTTCGATGACCCTCTTATTTCCATAGCCTAAGTTAACGTTAACAAGTTGAGAGGAGAGATCAAGATATTTTTTACCGCGTGAGTCATAGAAATAAACTCCTTCAGCTCTTGTCACCGTTAAGGGATTCCAATCCTTCTGTTTTCTCCACGTTCCAAATGTATGTTCTTTTACTGCTTTTGAAATTTCATCCATATTTCGCCAAATAAATTGAATTATATATAAATTTTATGACGATTATATTAGAATTATTCCAACGATGCGTACTCCAAGTAATGTCGATTAAGTTTAAAGTAAAAGAGGGAAAAGAAGAGAGTAAAGTCCAGTCTAAATCTCTATATATCCTATTTTGGACTATATTGGTTTATTTACACGGTTAAATCACCTGCTTAAAACCCGACCAGTCTAGTTAATACTATGAATTTACACGACTTGTCCAGAGAGATAAAGTCCGTGTTAAAAGAAGATAAAAAAGACGTAGGTAACATAGTCCACAAAGACAGAATGTCCCTGATCTTGGTAGACGGTTTAGGTTGGAATATAGCCCAGAGGTTGAACACGAGCGTAAAACCCGAGAAAATAAATTCAATATTCCCCTCAATAACAGTCACGGTATTTGCGACATTATTAACAGCAAAGAGACCGGGAGAACACGGTATTCTGGGCTGGAGGATATACGACAGAGAGGAAGGTAGGATATTGAACCTGATGAAAGTACTCAAGGAGCAGAGCGTGGAACTGGACACGTTCTTCTCTAACACTGACTCAGTCTTTATTATGCCTGAAGTAGCGACCAAGAGCATGATGAGCAAGCTAAAGGTCATCCCTTATTACACTTATTGGGACGGGCTGTATAAGTATAAGTTAGCCCTCGAAAATAAGGACTCCAAGTTCGTCTTCTTCTACCTGCCCTATGTAGACGCTATGTCCCACTTATACGGGCCGTTCAGTAGCCCCACCTTAGAGACAGCTAGCGAAGTCATGGGTTCGCTGGAAAAGATAACCAACGTTTATAGGGAGTCCTATTCAATACTCATTACCTCCGACCACGGCCACGTCCAGGTCGACAGGAGTGTGAACTTGAGGGAAGACGAAGAGTTCCTGAGGGAAATGGAATTCCCGCCTTACGGGGACGCGAGGAGCCTGATGTTCAAGAGTAAGAGGCCTTTGGCATCACTCTCAAAATACGGTACACTATACGAAAGAGAGAAGGTCGAGGAGTTAGTTGGAGGTACGAATAACATACCCGACTACCTCCTAGTCCCGTTCGACAACGTCAACGTGGTCTACTGGAAAGATGATATGGAGCACAAATATAAGGGTAGCCACGGAGGGCTCACTAAGGACGAGATGGAGATACCGTTATTCGTCTATGAGTGACTAAATAATGAATTTATTCCTATATAGATTTTATACGTTATATTAATAAATATGTTTTTTTATACAGAGTGTATGAAAAATCCGTTAAAGGAATGGGACGAAAAAGGTATTTCGACTTTCCACATAAAGACGACCCTTGTAGCAGGTGCAGGGACATTCGTAGACGGATATGACTTGACGGCCGGGTCTCTGGTATTCCCGCTGATAGAGAAGAGTTTAGGGCAAGGACTGGAAGGTGCCTCGGAAATACTCTTCTTAAGTATAATCTTGGGGAACTTCTTGGGTGCAATAATCTTCGGCTATCTAGCTAAGCACGGTAGGAAGAAGTTTTACGGTATCGACGCTATGTTGATGACACTAGGTGCTCTAGCCCAAGCATTCGTGTCAACACCGGTTCAACTGGCAATTGTGAGGTTCCTGTTGGGACTGGGGATAGGAGCAGATTACGTTTTATCCCCCTTAGTAAATGCAGAATATGCAAACAGGAAGGACAGAGGTAAGCTCATGGCCATATCAGGTGGGCTGATGTGGAATGTAGGTGCCTTAGGCTCCGTATTTGCTACTCTAGCTATTGTAAACTCCTTCCCGCCAGACACCGCGTGGCGTCTCGTACTCGCCCTAGGTGCAATACCGGCGTTAATAGTGATCTACGCGAGGAGGAAGTTCCCGGAGACACCAAGATATATGCTATATATCAAGAAAAACCCCAAGGAGCTCGAGGAAAAATACGGTATAAAAGTGCAAGATGTGCCCGCTACAGCGGTGAGCTGGAGGAGAATAGGGGTCATGTTACTACTAGCAGCACTGACATGGTATATTTTTGATGTAGCCGCCTATGCGGGAGTGTTCTTTGGCCCCAATGTAATCGCGCAGAGCATTGGGGTTAACGGTGTCATATTCGAACTGATAATTTTGTTAGCCTTTGCTATCCCGGGTAATTTGATATCCACAGCGTTTAACGACAAAGTAGGTAGAAAGGTGTTACAAGCACTAGGTTTTACAGGTATGGGGGCGACGACCATAGCGTTTGCCCTTTACGGCCTTAAGTCGACCGCGCTAGTCGCGTTAACGCTATACGGTCTAAGCAATATAATGTCTCAGATAGGGCCTGGAACAGTGGTAGGTTTTTGGGGGATAGAGCTGTTCCCCACGTCTATAAGGGGGATAACCTCAGCGGTTACCGTGATGGCCGGTAGGACTGGAGTAATAACTACTACGTTACTGGTGCCCTTAATATTACAATCTCAAGGACTTGAGTTCACAATGATTTTACTAGGAGTAGTCTCACTCGTAGGTGCTGTGGCGACGCTCTTCCTGAAGGAGCCTAAACATAGAAGCTTAGACGAATTCGAGTTCGTGGAAAGCGAAACAATATAATTTATTTTTTCTAATTTTTATTATTATATTATTATACTTAGTCACGCTATAAAGGGCAACTCCTTATCCCCAGCTATTGGATCTGCACCAATAATATCGCCCTTTATCGGCTATTTAAGTATAAAAACTAGACTACTTTATGATTTTTGACTTTTATTGAAATTAACATTGGACTTACTTTTAAGTTGACGTAAGAATAAAAAATAAGATACTATTCCTATAAAACCTGGCGATAGTTTCCTAATTAGATCCCTCAAGTTTCTTTACCACTTCAAGCCCGGCCTTAGCACATTCCATATCCTGTTGGGAAGTCCCGCCAGAGACCCCGATTCCCCCTATAAGCTGTCCATTATAATGTATTGGATAACCTCCTCCGAATATTATTAGCCTAGGTGTATGGACAATACCGTGAAGTAACGGAGGATCATTTTTTATCATCTCATACCACTCGTGCGTTGGTATACCGAAAGCTACTGCAGTCCATGCTTTGTTTATGGCAATATCAACGCTGAGCAGCGGAGCTCCGTCCATCCTCCTGAGGGCTTTGAGCGATCCTCCTTCGTCAACCACAGCTATAACCACTGGGACTCCCATGTCTTTAGCTTTTTTCTCAGCAGCGTCTATCATCCTTTCAGCCAGCTCTAGGGATATGCCCTTTTTCTCTATTATCATGAGTAGAGTGTGTCCATCGAGCAGTTTTATCCTTTACATCAAACTAGTTTAACCAAACGCGTGCCTAAAAATACCGTAAATTAGCCCTCTATCCTCTTTCACTATACCACCTCTCCTCATCCTAGTGCATTCATATACTTTCCTCCCTCCTAAGCTTTCTATAAACTCCTCTTTATCCTCAATAGTTATTATCATCTTTACTCCCAGAGAGGACACGCTATATTTAATTAACTCTTCCGCATTTCGTTTATCAACAGCTATTAGGGGACCTATGAAATTACGGTAGATCACACCAAAACCTCCCTCGTTGTAAACTACTTTACCACTAATTCGTGATAAGAGTTTTGACCTATCATCTCCGAAGGCCTCTCCGTCCAGATGGAGCATCCACTTATCAAGCCTGTCCGTAACATTTGCCTTCCTTCCATCTTTAACTCCTGAAATATCATAAACTACCGTCTTATACTCCTCTTCAAAACCGAGACCTCTGTATAGCATAATACCGGGATTAGTTGAATCGAGCCTAACGCTCCTCGTCTTTATCTCACTAAGTAGCTCAGTCATTATTCTCTTTCCTATCCGTTTATGTTGGTATTCTGGTCTTACACCTACATTTCCTACCCATGACACATCTCGGTAAGGTATATAACAGCAAGTAGCTATGACCCTTCCTCTCTCTTCAGCTATTAAACACTTTCCCAGTTCTAGGAAAATGAGGAAGACTTCTCTGTTCGCTTCCGTGTTCGTAGAACCGATAGCCTCTCCCCAGACCTCTACCATTTCTCGTATATCCTGATGTGTAGCTACACGGATTATCATACGATATACAGTATTTTGTTTTTATTATGTTTTTAATAAAACTATCCTCATGTGGTTTATAGAATATCATTAAGTTGCGCAAAGTGTTTCCCTAGACCTCAAACCCTTACCTAAAAATAAACCCCTTTATTCCGTTATATTCCCTGAGAGCTTAAAGCGTACTTTCCATATACTGAGCGTCTCTAAAGCCGTCATACTTTAGATTAATGAATAAGTACAATTTTTGTACTTACCCTATAGCAAATAGGAAGGAGGGAAAAAAGGCAAATAACTTTATTAAATCAAGTTAATAGACAATGTAAATTTTATTACCTGCGATTCAGAGATGTGATCTGTGTACCTAATTTCCACTAAAGATGGGTTATATGAGTACACAGAGACGCTGAGAAAGGTGGGTTATGAGTTTAACATTTACGACGCGTTAAAGTTTGAAGACGATTATATCGTATGTTCTCCACAAGAGGGAGTGGTTTACGGAAAAGAAAAAATTATCGATAAGGCTTGTTGGAGGCTGATGCTAATTGACAGACAACTCTACGCTTCCCTTGCAGGCCCTATTATTTATGACATAATAGATAGGAAGGTGGTACTGGACTTAACGAAAAAGGCTAAGGAGATGGGCTGGAGCTTCGACTATACTCTGCCTCACATTAACGATATCGTATATTTTAAGGGAAGCTTGGTAGCTGTGATTGAAGAAGGGAACTTACTCAAGGGGGAATCGCTGGAAGGTCTGAAGCCCACTGACTTCAAGGCTGATATGCATAACGTATTCACTAACGATAAGTTTATGCTTATAGCTACTGCCGATGGTGTGTATTATACGGAGGACTTGAATAACTTCACACTGACACTTGGAGGATATGCCCATGGTTTTGCGGGACTAAATGGGAGCATCGTCGCCCAGATAATGAGGGGGGAGCCTCTGTACCTTACAAGGGACGGTAAGGAGTGGTCCAATATGGGGATCAGGCTACCTAAGCCGGTTTTCGGTCAAACAGCTATAGCTGGAAATGGGAGTGAGTTAATGTATTCAACTACCTCTGTATACAAGCTAAGGGACAACGGTGTCGAACTGGTGGTCGATAAAATACCTCTCACTAGGAGGATATCCTTCTTTGGTTAGCTATATTAATAGTATTCCGCAAGTTCGACACAAACCGTAATAGGAACTGCCCGTCCCTTTTGAGGTTATAATTTATAATTAGTACTGTGTAGTTACTAGTACTAAGAAATATAAAACCTCAAAAATATTATGCATATATAAGTGAACCTTTAGCATAACTTAGGAAATATTGACTAAAAAGTATTTTTGTTTAAACTTTATACTCGGTCAGCTTATAAAGGAGGGCAATAGCTTTACCTTAAAGTATACATATCCCCTTTGTATATGACGAGGGACTTACTATTTATGCCTGACTGAGTATAATTTCCTATATACTAGATTATTAAGTGTAATTATAAGGTGTTATCCAGTTTTACATTATTAATTTCTTATCACAAAAATTATTACTAGACATTTTTATTCATTGATCCTTAATATCACTAACTATCTTACCCCTTCCCTAGATGGATAGCCTTGACGTCATATTTCTTGACGTAAAATTTTCCGAACCCTTTCATCTCCCTCCTAATTGCTATGAGGGCATAGTTTAATATACCTTCTTTATAGTCGCTACCGGGATTAACTACATTAGTACTTCCGATTTTATCTACACCTGCTGATTCATGGACATGTCCGTGTAAACCTAGAAGGGGCTGAAGTTTCTCAATGACTTCTCTTACAGATGTTGAGCCGACATGGTCTCTTTTTCCCTTGTCGATAACAGCAAAGTCTAATTTAGTATTATAAGGTGGAGCATGGAAATTAAATATTACATTGTCAAAATGTTCAATTCCCTTTAGCTTATCAAGGATTTTATTGTAAAGGGTTGACTCTGGGAGTTCCCTATACGTATTCCAAGGAGTAGGATTAACATATCCACAGGTGAGAAGTAAGAGGTCGTCGAGTTGCTCTATCTTATTTTCACTGACATCAAGCCCGTATCTCTGCATAATACTATCGACTTCTAACGGGTCATCGTTTCCAGTATTCCAGAGTACTTTGATGTTAGGTTGTTTTTTCTCGTTAAATATCTTGCTCCATTCAGCGGCTTGACCTTCTATAAACTCCAATATCTTCTCTTTTCTAAAATGTGAATTAGACTTGAATTCATTTATTTCTTCTATTCTCTCAAAAAATAGTGGTGCTATGCCTGAGATTTTATATTCCTCATATAGTTCAGATAAGGAAACTTCTCGTTCTCCCGCATAGTAATTATTTCCCGCTTTTCTAATGAGCAGAAAGTCCTTAGAAAACAAGTCACCGCCTAATATTAAATAGTTAACAGAGAACATCTTAGAGGCGTTCAGGGCTTTTCTTAAGACTATCTCAGATCCGTGAATATCTGACACGAACAAAATCTTGGTTTCTAAAGGCATAGAACATTGTCAATTAATTTACTTTTTAAGCTTTTTTCTAACTAAACTGAAAACTTAATAATGATTCACCAGTTAGAGAAAGCTTCAAACTTAACAGCTAATGGTTTAGCGAGCAAGGAAATTAAAAAATAATTAATAATTACCAATCTTTTGAAAAAATTCATAACGCAATAAATATTTTTTATAATGATAAATTATGAACGACTTAGTCAGTTTCTCAGGTAACGACCAAGTTTTTTTAAGTGTTTTAATTATCTTCTCCTTAAAGCTTAATAACAGTTTTAGGTAGAGAATAGCAAAATGGCTGAGGATAAAGAGTTAAAAAAAGATAATAATATTCAAAAAAATCTATTCGCAAGAGAATCATCTGGTCTCGTTAGAGAAATAAATTGGACAACTGCAATGTTTATAAGCATGGGATTTATAGCATTTTATGCATTACCAGTATCATTTTTATCAGGGCTCTATGTCTCCCCTAACGGGTTAGCAGTTTTAGCTGCTCTACTCAGTTGGATTGTTTTATTACCTCACGCTTTTATATGGACCAAGATAAGCGAAACCTATCAAAGAACAGCAGCTGATTACGTGTTCGCTAGTAGAGTACTCCACCCCGCAATAGGTGTAGGTGTAGGGCTAGTATTCGGTATATCTCAGATGATTTTTGATGCAGCTATAGTATATGACGGTGTAGGGCAATTAGCTTCCGGGTTTTCAGCAATGGGAATAAACTTTGGCCAACCGTATGCTGGGATAGCGAACACATTGTCCAACCCATATATAGTCCTTTTAATTGGTTCCGTTACATTTACTGCTGTCATATTAATTAACATCTTTGCTCCTAAGTTCACAAACGAGCTTATGGGAATAGTAACCGGGGTAGCGTTAATCACATTTGTGATTAACGGTGCCTTAATGTTTACTGTTACTCCCCAGAGTGTAGCTGCTTCAGGTATAACTTATCAGCAACTTGTAGAAGCGTCCAGTAAGGCAACGCCTCTATTCTCTAATGTCGGTCTGGCTACTATAGGGCTCATGGTATTCACAGCGTCTTTCCTGCCTTTTGTAAACGGAGCTACATCTATAGCTGGGGAAGTCAGAGGGGGAAGTAAGGCGTTTACAAGAGGAGTATTTATGGCACTAGTAGTAGCAGGTCTTCTAATTACATTCTTTATATCCTCAAGTATAGCCTCTTTAGGAACAAAGTTTTTCATAGGCGCAGGAATATTATCTTCTTCTAACCCTACCGCATCACTGCTGAATAATCCTACTTTTGACGTGGTACTAGCTAATAAGAACTTACCATTAGACCTTTTCCTAACTATAGGCTCTTATTTCTGGTATATTGCAGTAATGTTTGCAGTAGCGTTATTCGTCTCTAGGTATTTTATGGCTGTAGCGTTCGATAAAGCCTTACCCACTGTAGTGTCTTATGTAAGCGAAAGGTTCCACAGTCCGGTCGTAGCCCACTTAATAGACGAAATAATTACAATTTCCAGTCTGGTCATAATAACGGTAACACCGTTGAGTTCTGCTTTCTTCTACGGTATGGACACCGCAGATGCCATGGCACTGTTATTTGGTTTTATTATAGTAGTCCTTGCTGTGATATATTCCTCAGCAAGGAACACATTATCTGCCCTTAAGGGGAACAGGAGTCTTATATTATCTATGGCGGTTATTGACCTTATAGTCCTTTCGGTATACGCATATTATTGGTTCGGCAATTCGACTATCTACCTAGGTATAGATATGAACCCTGCTACATGGGCTTTAATAGCTTCCCCGTTCATAGCTGGGATCATTATTTATTATGTCATGAAATATTATAGGGCTAAAAAAGAAGGTATAGACTTGTCCATGACGTTTAAAGAAATACCTCCAGAGTAATAATATTAGGAAAAGATTTTTATACTAAGACAATTATTTTTATTATATGGACTTAAAATCCGAGTTCTCTCCCTTAAAAAAAGTAGTAGTCTCAACACCTGGTAAAGAAAAAGAAAGGCTAACCCCTAAAACACTATATGAGCTACAGTACGCAGAAATACCTGACCTCGAAGAGTTGAGGAGCGAGCATGACGAGTTTAAAAGGAAACTCTCTGAAGCAGGAGCTGAAGTAGTTGACATAAGAGATGAAATAAAGAAGCTACCTAAAGGGGAAATCATTGAGTATATTATAAAGCGTTCAGAATGTGCGTTAACGTCCCTTGAGAGCCTGGACATAACGACTTTAGCCGATATAGCGATTTCGGGACTTACATTTACAGAGGCAAAAGCACTAGGGATATTAAAGGACTCTATAGTCGGAGAAGAGGCTGACCTGTGTTTAAGACCTCTCGTCAACATTATGTTTACTAGAGACCCCGGAATGGTAATGGGCAAGACGTATATAGCAGGGAAAATGAGGTGGGAGAGCAGGAGAGCTGAACCAGAACTCCTGTTAAAAATACTTAAACCGGAAAATGTAGTTAAGGCTGAGAGGGGCTTCTTCGAGGGCGGTGACTTTATGCCTTTAGGTTACGGAAAGTTACTTATGGGGTTCGGTACAAGGTCTAGCGCACTGGGGATAAACGATGTGTTACCTAAGCTGGTAGACCAGGGGGAATTAGATGAAGCTGTGTTGGTCAGACTTGAGACACCTGAATATCACCCCAACAAAGGTATAGGACACTTAGACACAGTAATGGGTATCCCTTCGAAAGACGTAATAATATATTACTCATATCTTGACTCCATGAAGGTCTACATCTACTCTAAGGGTGGTACGAGGAGGGTTGACAGACCCCTAAGAGAAGTGTTGAAAGACTATTTAGCGAGGGATTTAAGGGTAGTACTTATAGGTAATGGCGAGTATTATTCTGAGGAAAGGGAACACTGGTTATTAGCCAGTAATATAATTGTCGTCGATAACAATAAGATTGTAGCATATGAACATAATAGAATAACTAACAAATTATTGACAGAAGCTGGAATTAAAGTCATAACATTCAGGGGAAACGAGATAATTAAGGAAGGAGGAGAGAGGAGCGGTCCGAGGTGCATGACATTACCTCTAATAAAGAAGTAGTAGATAATGTTATAGGCACCTAGTCCATACTTTTTTCACAGCCAAATCGAATATTTTAAGGATGATATTCTTGTATAAAATTCCTTAAGTTTGTTTTAAAGGCTAAGGTCTTATAGCCTACAAGGCAAGTTTACTTATAAACATTACGAGGTGGTTCCTACTAAACCCCTCCAAACCGCAACATTTTCAAAAGTATATTATATCTATCCGTAAATTATGTAGAGAAATAAGGGTAGTAGCGGGTAATTGGGTCAACTGTTAGTAACAGTTACAAGTCCTTTCATAACAAATGCGAAGTGAATGTAATGCTCGCCTATGCGGGATATCGTCTCACAATGACTTTACCCCTTCCTGACGCAGTGTAACATAACTCTGTCCTTTGATCTCTATGTGACTACCGCGAGAAAGACTGTAAACTAAAAAGAAAAATAGGAATGTTAATTGATCTATCACATGGGCATAAAACACGTCAAGGTTTCTCAACAGGAGACAAACTACTTACTCGAGAAATATTACCTCCTCCATATCCCTAAACAGTTCGTCCCCGGTAACCACTTTTGCATTATACTTTCTACCTAACGTAAGGAGTATACTATCTGTTATACTAGGCTTATTTTTACCCTCCTTTTTCGCCTTGTCTAACAATTCGAGGTATGCGTTAGCACTCAGGACACTCAACTCTCTATCAATACATACGACTACGCTGTTCTCTTCAACAAATTTTAGCCTCTCTCTGACGCTGTTCTCCTCAAATCCTTCTCTTACGTATTTTCTGGCCAGCTCTGCTAGGACTAGGTCTGGCGTTATTATCTCGTCTGCAGAAGACATGAATGTGAGGACTTTCTTCCCCTTCTCGCTCCCGATGAAAAACTCTACCCAAGCGTAGCTATCCATCACGATCCTCAACCCTATCATCCCTAATGAAGGGATTTATCTTACCCTTATCTACACCGAACATGCTCTTCAACTTCTCCTCCCTATACAGTTTTATTAAATATGAGATCGTGTCGTCTATCGACGAAAAGTTATTCTCCTCCTTAAGCCTTTTTAGCATCTCAAGTGTGGTCTCCCTCACTTTTATCGTCTTTTCCATAATTCTACTTTCTACTTTCTACCATATTAACTTTACTTCGGAAGGGGTTATAAAGCTGGTTAACGTAAGTATGATACTAGGCTTGTGTAAATAAAGTAAACTTAAACTTCTGGTTAATAATGGGGTGTCAACTAGTACAATGTCGATTATGTGTATTCTTTTATGCCCTAAAGTCGAGCCACTCACGTCTCCATTGCAAATTGAAATATTCTTCGAATTAGTATAATTCGGTTTAGTATAATTCGGTGTATAAATAACCAGCTACTTGTTAAACGTCCTGTCTAATTTAAGTTATAACCCCCTCGTTATCCGTCCTACTAGCTTTTTAGTATTAATTTTACTTGACGTATAATTAACAGTTAAAATATCACTTCAATAAGATAAATCACATGGATCCGTGAACGATTCCTTAAATCACACAGTTGATTTTATACAGAGGTATCTTTATCCATAGCTTCGTATTAGACTCTTAAGGCCTAAGAAAATACATCCACAGAAGTTTCATACTATAGGCTACTTTAAAGTCCTGATCTTAACTATATTTAGAGACTGAGCTATACTCCCGGAGACTGGGTCGGTTATCTGTTCACTTATGAGGCTATTTACATCAAACCCGTGTCCATACGCAAACCTCTCACCCCTCGCGTGCCTGCCGAAGCCAAAATAGGCAAACACTGTATCGTCCCTGATCCCTTTACTTACTTTTACTTTACACCTTACTCTCTGCCCGGTAGTTAGTGATATTACCTCTACCTCGTCCCCATCATTAATCCCGAGTTGAGATGCCTTATTCTTACTTATCATTACCGGGTTATCTGGGGCCAGTTTAACTAGAGTAGGTATGTCAAAAGTAATGCTGTCTTGCGTATGGTATAGCGTATGACCTGTCGTAAGGAAAAACTCGTCATTAGCCCTCGGCATAATGTTCTTCTCAATATATGTGGGGATGGGGTAATACCCTGCTCTCCTCAGAGTATCAGAGTATATCTCAACCCTACCTGACGGTGTCTTAAACGGCTTTTTATAGGGATAGACCTCATACACTTCTTCCTCGATCCTTAATGCGCCTTTTTGGGCTAGCTCTTCTTTACTTACGTTAAGTTGTTTCAGGGCCATTTCCTCAAGGTCTTTAAATGTTGAGCTTGACAAACCAAGCCTATGTTCTAGTTCTAACATAATCCACCATAAAGGTCTCGTGTCGTATAGGGGGTCTATAGTCTTCTGGTGTATGTCCACCCAGTTATCTAGAGTCCAACCCACAGGTAAAGGTAATTCGTCCCTCTCTAGATACGTAGACTCTGCTAAGACCACGTCGGCGTATTCGGTAACGTCGGAAGGCATTACGTCGACCACTGCCAGAAAGTCTACTGCCTTTAATGCCCTCCTTACAAACTCAGAGTCGGGGTCTCTACCATCGAGGTTAGTACCTATTACCATTAAAGCCTTTATAGGATAGGGGCTACCCGTAAGGATAGCCCTATAGACCTCCTGGAATGCCGCGTATGTAAGGGGGTACCTGATCTTATCTATCCTCTGTGCCTTTACATTACTCTTATCGTAGAGTTTAACCTTAGCCTTTTTAGCTATAATTAACCCTCCCTTCTTATCTATATTGCCTAGCATAGCGTTAATTGTAAATGCCGCCATCCATGTATATGTAGAGTCGTTCGAGAAAGAGGTGTGCCAACCGTCATCTATAACAGATGCGGGTCTGTTAGACCAGAGGTTTTCCGCTATGTATTTAACGTCGTCATAACCCACTCCGGTGATCTGTTGTAGCCTAGGGTAGACTTTTTCCCCTTCCTTTTCTAATAGCGAGAATACCGTAATGGCTTTCCTCCCGTTCAAGGATTTCTCTTCGAGAAGTTGTTGAGAATATATACCGGTAGGGGTTAGGTCGTCCTCGTATACGAGTAAGGGGGCATTAGTATACTTTACCAAAAAGTCCTTATCATACATCTCGTTCCTGATCATGTAATATATTACTCCCAATAGGAACGCAGTGTCAGTACCAGGCCTGATGGGTACCCATCTCTCGGCGTACCTCTCCGCTATAGCTGATTTTCTCGGGTCTATCACGGCTATTTTTAGCCCCTTTTTCCTGCCTTCGTCTATCCTCCTCACAATATCGGGGACTATCCCCTCCAAGGGGTTCCTACCTATAAAGACGACAAACTTAGAATTTGGATAGTCGGGGTCTACACTCCTCGGGCCCTCTGTCCCGAGTACTAATTCTGAGGCGACAGTCCTAGGCCCGTGGCAAACTGACTCATGTCCTATTAAGTTCGGAGTACCGTATAAAGCGGAAAACCTTTCCAGTAACTCTTTTCCGTAGTCATGGAAGGTGATTGCTAAATACTCTGGGTGTCCTTGATCCAGTAGTTCCTTTAAGTACTTGACTACGGTATCTAACGCCTTATCCCATGTCGTAGGGACTAAGGTGTCACCTTGCCTAATGAGGGGTGATTTTAGCCTATCAGGGTGGCTTAAGAGATAAGGGCCAGCAGCACCCCTACCGCATATTCCGGGCTGGGGGTGATCCTTGTTGGGGGCTACTCTAACGTTCTTACCCTCTACTGAGGTTATAATCCCACAAGCGTTCTTACACATATAACATCTTGCAAATGGCATATAATGATCTATTAACCCCGTGTTTTAAAAATTAGTATAAAAAACTCAAGAAACGTAAGTATGTTTTCTCCTTATAAGGTATAGCAAGTTAATTCTTAGTCTTCTGTTTCTAAAATCTTAGATACGGAAAGTATATAGATGGAATAGATAAAAAGTTATCTCGTTCTACCAAACTTAATCCCCAAAGTTTTTGTATAATACTTAGGGATTTATCCCGTCTTTTTTTACCACCTTGCATATTTTAACCATTTTCCGTTAAATGTTAGTACCATTCTTTCGTTTCCTTTTTCGTCTTTTGTCTTACCTACGTCTATTGTGACATCTATCATGCTCATTATCCCGTCGCCGAACATCTCATGTGCGACATCCTTTATAGCAGGACCGTAGAGTAATACGGCCTCATAGAGCCTATATATAAATGGGTCGGTCGGCGGCCAAGGTTGAGCTGGCGTCCTCATCGGGACTTCCATCAATATTCCCTTATATTCAGGGGGAAGTTCTAAAACCTTGACCAATTTTTCAGCCTCTTCTTCAGTAGCTTGTCCGTAACCGTATAATAACATGGCCGTATAAACTGGGCTCCTACCTATCACCTTCCCTAACTCTTCCCAACTTATCTTCTTCTCTCTCTTTCTCTCTAACATGAGCTCTCTAGCCTTAGACTTATCTAGCATAGGAAAGGCTACTCTTAACCTACTAATTAATATTACTCACCTAGCGAGTTTAAAGTATTCAGCCAAACACGTTAAATGATGTTTATATGTGAAAGGTTGCCGTACATCAGGTGTGTGATGGTCTAAGTTATAAGAAGTTTTCCTCTTGTTATCTTATAGTTCTTTTCATAATAAACGCGAAGGCGGTCTAACGTCTACTGGAGCTCGGCGTAGTCACATGGCTTAATTTATTCGCCTTCACCACGGTTAGGTAATACCTTTCATGTCTTTGCAAATATTACGATTTGCAAATATTATGATAAAGACTATTGCCTAATGAAATCGACCTTCCCCGGATTAAATAAGTCTTCTTTATCATATTTCCTTTTAAACTGAATTATTTTCTGTAAATGATAGCTATCAAGACGACTGTTTATCCTTAGGTCATGCAGTTCAAATATGCTCCCCTCTAGGTTCTCCATATCCTCTTTTATTTTCAAGTATTTAGTTTCGGAATCCGTTAGTATAAATATGTGTGCCAATCTCCCAGCTATAAACTCAACTTGAGTTATAGTACCTTTAGGTAAACGGGAAATTACATCACTGGCTAAACTAACGTCGACGTCCTTGATCATATAATATACTCTCCCAAATTTCTTATAGTATGCTTTAGTAACTCCACCATAAAAAACGTGTTTATTTTCCCAGATCTCTTTTCCGTCGATTCCCTCCACTTTCTCCTCTTTAGAATGTGCTATAAATAACTGCCACTTATCACTGGGCATTACGTTCGTGACCTCGCTTGCTTGAGGGCTCCTTAACGTGACATGATAAAAGTCTCTTCCTTCGTCAAAAGCTTGCATAACGGTATTTAGCAGTTTGCCAGGTGAACTGTCTTCAACAACATGTGTAACATACCTTTCATTATCTATAAGTAACCTGGCCATTGTTATAATGCCCGTAGTCCCCTCGGCATGAGAAGCTATTTTTATATCACCTCCTTTTAGTACCCTGGGCTTACCTCTCGGGTCTATCATCCTTATTTCCGTTACTTGATCCCAGACCCACCCGTATTTGAAACTCCCTACCCCACAACATCCTCCTTCTATGTGCCCGCCTACGGTGACCCCATCCTCGAATGAAGATGGATATACTCTAGGGGGAAAATTGAACTTACCCTTATTGAAATACTTTGCTCCGGCTTCCCCGATAAACTCCTTGTGGGTAAGGATAAACTTATCCATTGACCTTGTATCAATAATAACCCCACCTCTTAAAGGGACTAATCCACCTATATTATTCATCCCTCCTCCACGAGGTATAATCGGAATGTGTTCTTCAATGCATAACTCTACAATCTTAATGACCTCATCCTCATTTACCGGATATACTACAATGTCGCCTACTATGTCTGAAAATCTTGATAAAAAAGGAGACATATAAGTCATGTCACGAGATTCTTTTCTTAATACCTCACTATCGTCGGAAAACCGGATCCCTTCTCTATCTAAATATTTTATAACATACTTTGAGATCATGTGTTAGATTACAATTGATTTTGGAGTATTTGAATATTTAACATAGTTTTTAGATTGTAGATATCAGTTTCGTTATATTCAGTCAGACACTGAAGCGCAAGTCCCTATCCTCCCGTTAAGCAAATGTTTCCACCTTAATATCGATAATATTCTTGCCTTTATTAATTGACCGAGAATATATCTTTTTCACTATTAATGCGGAAAGCAATGTAACGTTTACCCGTAAGAGATAACAGTAGGGATTAAGTGCTCCACTGCCAATTGTAATATCCTTTTCTTAATTAACATAATTCAGTATACAAATAATACAATGTACGTGGAGCTGTTCTTGGTAGTCTCAATTATAACACCCTTATCATACGCTTTTATATACTCCCTTATTTTGCACTTTATGCGGCTTTAAAGGGCAACATAGGCATTAAGCATGTAGATTATTACCTTCAGACTAATTAGTAAGGATATAGATTTAAAAAATATTTAAAAAAAGGTTCAAAAAATTAGATATTATCCATCATAATGCATGACTAATTTATTAAATAGTTTAAAACTATAATTTAGCTCATGCAGAAAGGCGGTAAAAAAGTCTTCGTTAGAGAAAGTTCAGGTTTAATTAGAGAAATAGGCGCATTAGACGCTTTCTCTATGAACTTTGCTTATTTAGGACCAGCTGCAGGTGTTGCCTATCCTCTGACTTTCGCAGTAGTATTACTCGGCTCAAATTGGATTTTAGCTACGGTTTTAGGGGCCGTCTTAATGTTTCCAGTAGCTATACTTTATTATAAATTAGCATGGGTAATGCCGAGAAGTGCAGGAGACTATATCTATATTTCAAGAATAATAGGGCCTAGAGTAGGATACATTCAAGCGATAGCAAATATATTTGTGTTCGCTTCAGGTGTACCGCTTTTAGCGCAGTTAGAATTACCTTTAGTTTTACAGCCATCACTTGAAATTTTAGGAATTACTTTTCATAACGCTTTCCTGATAACTTTTGCTCAAAATTTCTCTTTTTCTGCTGAATCTACTCCAGTTTTCTTTGTGGCTACTTTATTGATAATAGGGTTAGCTACAGCTGTTACGGCAGTTAGGACTAAGTATTTTGCTACCATAGTCTCAGGTTTAACACTTATTCAGATAATTGGGACAATTGCAATGATAATTAGTATATTTACAGTGAGTAATTATCCTGCGGTATTTAATTCCGTTTCTGCATCATATTCTGGTCCGTCTTATTCTTCCCTAATAGAGCCTTTAGGAAAATTTAGCTTAATACAGACTCTAGTATTAATGGCAGCTATAAACTCCTTCCTTTATCTTTACAATAATGCACCGACTTATTTTGGTGGAGAACTTAAAAGGGGCAAAAACACCATGTTAATTGGACTGATAATATCGTATATAATTACAGCTATTATGGCTATCACTCTAGTAGCTGGAATACAGTATAAGATAGGGATTTCGTTTTATGATTATACTAGCGTCAATGGGTGGTTTTCACCAAATGGTAACGGAATACCTATTGCTCCTAATTCCTTATTATCTTACGTTGTTATACCCTTTCTGAATAATCCCCCCTTAGTTACGATTATTGTATTATCTGCATTAACATGGTATTTGTTGTATGCAATTATAGACCTAGCTATACCCACTAGGACGCTTTTTGCTCTATCTTTTGATTGGATGGCTCCTTCTTTTCTTTCAAAGGTACATGAAAAATTAAAGACCCCCATATACTCAGTTTTGATTATAACATCTATGGCGATAATTTTTGATATACTAGAAATATATTTCGGATTTTCGATCGGGGTATTGACTGATATTATAATTTATATCTTATACCAATATTTTCCAGCTGCAATTGCTGCGATAATTCTGGCAAGGAAGAAATTATATGGTGTTAATGATAAATCAATAGAAGTAATAGGTTATATTTCGGCAGTAGTCCTTCTATTTTCGGCTCTATTACTAATAGTTTATGGGGTCTTAAACTCTGCCTTCGGCTCTATGTTATTTGCAGGAAATCTTCCTCTAAACCTCGGGATAATAGTTGGAGTCCCGGTATTTGCGATAGCCATGTTTGAGGGAATTAGACGTTATAGACTTAACCAGGGTATTGATGTCACTATAACATTTAAGGAAATTCCACCGGAGTGATTGGCATGTTAGTAAGGAACGTGAAGTTTAATTCTGATAATAAAATTCACTCAATATACGTTAACGATGAGGGCATGATAGAGTGTATTGACTGTAATAGAAAAGACGGTACTGTAATCGATGCTAAAGGAAGATTGATCTCCCCTCCCTTTGTTAATCCTCACTCTCATCTTGGTTATGCCCTGACCTTAAAATATGCCAAGTTTAATGAAAGCGGTACATTGCTAGAAGGTGTACAAATTACAAGGGAAGAGATTATTCCTAAAATAAGTGAGGAAGACCTAAGAAAAAGACTAGATATTATTTCAAAAATGTTATTTATTAATGGGGTTTTATATGTCAGAACACATGAACCAGTATTAAATGACTTAGCTATAAAGATGTTGAGAATTAGGGAGGAATTCACGAATTTAATAAGAATACAAGTAGTAGCTTTTCCTACTCCGGGGTATTTTTATGGGGATAATATAGAGAGGGCAGAAAAAGCATTAGAAGAAGGTGCGGAAGTAGTTGGATTAATACCCCATAGTGAAGGTAGCATTGAAGAGGGATATAAGTCAATAAAAATTGCTACAGATTTGGCTGTAAAATACGGTAGGTTAATAGATGGACATGTTGATGAGACCGATGATCCTTCATCTCGCTTTTCTGAGGCCTTAGCAAGAGAAGCCCTTGTTAGGGGCATAGGGAAAAGAACTAGTATTAGCCATATGACAGCTTCCCATTCCTATGATAACTGGTATTTTCACAAATTACTCCTCCTATTACGGGATAGTGGCGTATCCGTGATCTCAAACCCTGTAGTCAGCCTTCACTTACAAGGTCGTTATGATAACTATCCCAAGAGGAGAGGTATCGCAAGGATTAGAGAGCTTATGAAAGGAGGTGTAAACGTTGCTTTAGGTAGCGATAACGTTATTGATGCGATTTATCCTCTAGGGGATTATAATATGTTAAGGGTAGTACAAGAAGCGTTCTTAGTAGACCACTTCGTAGCATCTGAAGTAACTTCTTTAATTAGTGGAATTACCGAAAACGGTTATAAAGCTCTTAGTATAGTTCCGCCTATCATTGAAGAAGGACAAAAGGCTCAATTTATCATTTTGCAAGCTAGGAACTATTACGACGCGATTAGGACTGCGTTGCCTCCATTTCTTGTAATTAACGGCAGATATTATGCTAATAATAATGTTTCTTTTCTTGTAAATGATAGTGATATCACTGATAAGGTAATAAACATAGTAGATTGAGCTAAGGTATGATATTTTATATATTTTCTGATTAAATTAGTGGGGGGCCTAAGTATTTAACGTAAACTGAGGTATAATTATCGAGGGAAATGTTTAGGGTAATACTCAGCTGTTACGATTTTTGAATAAATGTCAACCAGAATCGGGCTTACGGTGGCGATAATAAGCTTTGCTCTCATGGATCACATATTACTTTATGGTACTTACTGTCCACGAGACTGAAGAAATTTTTTAACGCATGATCTAAATACTTGGTCAAAGCACTAAAGGGCAAGTCTCTCGTCATATTCATAGCCAATGTGTATACTTTAAGTTAAAGCTATTTTTGTCCTTTATAAAGTGACCGAGTATATCGCTCTTTCATTTCCTCCATCAACTATAGTTATCTGCGACCCTATACAAGATGGATTCACTTTGGGAATATGATCCTTTAGGAGTACCAATTAAAAAACTCTTAATAAATATCTAGAATATAATTAGCATTTACTGAAAAATCGTTGCAGTAAAGTATTACCCTGAACACTTACATGCATACTTATACTTCATTATTATCTTAAATAGTTAGGAACACAAAATCTTGATCTGAAGATCTAATATTACACATCTAATTGGTAAAAATATATTAGGCACAAGAGTTTTAGGTAAAATGTTATCTAAATAGTAAGAATATATACTTTCAATATAAATTTTCACATGATTTTTCCCAAATCTTCATCAAAAATATACAAAATTCAAGTGTAATAGTTTGTAATATTTTTAATTTAAATGGGTTTTACATTTAAAAAGAGTTCATGAAAAGATTACATTTATGTCACAAGGTAAAAAACTATTCATAAGGGAATCCTCAGGTCTAGTTAGGCAAATGGGAGCCAAGCATGCGTTTGCAAAAGTATTAGCCCTAATTGTTCCAATATCACTTTACTATACCCTAATTTATTCACCAGCAATACCAGCAGCTAACTGGTACATAGGTATAACTATAGCACCGATAATAGCTTTACCTATATTTTTAGTCTACCTAAAATTAGCGGAGTATATTCCACGGTCTTCAGGGGAGTATATCTACATTTCGAGGATCATAGGACCTTTACCCGCTACTATACAAGGGATGGCTAATATTATTTCAACTCCTTTATTAGCTGCTATACTATCTCAAATAGAGGTATCCGCAGGGATAGGACCGGCATTTCAAATAATAGGACTTGCTTTTAAAAACTCGGCATTATTTAACCTAGGTACTGAAATACTCTCAAACCCAGACTATTTCTTTCTAGCCAGTTTAGTATCATTAGTCTTAATGTGGATAGTGAGTATATCTCCGCAAAAAATAATGGCCAATTTCCTTTTTGCTATCGCCACAATGCAGGTTGTAGGAGCTATCCTAATTATAGGTTTATTTGCACAAGGTAGAACAGCTTTTGTAAATGATTTCAATAAATTCTCGTCAACGTTCTCTGGGCCTAATTACCAGGATCTATATTCACAAGGATTAAGCTACTACTCACCTTACACTGATCCGTTGCAGACTTTCGTCTTTGCGATATTGATGCTTATGTGGCTCTTTGTATGGTTTTTTGGTCCTTCTTATTTTGCAGGCGAGTATAAACAAGCTACCAGGAGTCTAAAGGTAGGAATGCTAATAGGTTACGGTATAGCTACAGCTTTAATAATAGGATTAACAGTTTACACTGCGACTACGATGGGGATACCGTTCTTTAATGAGGTAGCTTTGAACGGTTGGGGTTCCAGTAATCCGGTAAGCGCATCAGAAGGATATATAGCATGGGCAGGAGTAATGGTGGTAAGTTCACCTATTCTGGCCCTGCTTGTAGGTGTGTTGAATATAGGTATCCAGTTCGTAGCGGGTCCTCTATCGTTAGCGATCCCCGCTAGAGTGATGCTTGCCATGGCATTTGATAGGATACTACCGGAGAAACTAGCTTATGTGAACCCAACGACACAAAGTCCTCTTATAGCTTCAGGCGTTGCTCTAGCGTTAGGCGTATTCTTTGAGTATGCTACTCAGTTTTTAGGTTTTGCTGTTTCAACTATTGCATTGATTGCTGTTTTGTTTATTTATCAATTTTTACAAGCTACAATATCAGCTACTGTAGCAGGTATTAAAGGTATACCTAGCGTTGAACTATCACAGAAAGAAAAGAAAGAGCTACTGATAACAGGGATAATTTCATCAGCAGTTCTGGTTATAGCAGTCATAACAGCTATAGGCTACGCATTGATTAATAGTTTGTATAACTCTATGGTTCTAGCAGGTAATTTGCCCCTGAACCTCACACTGATAGCAATAATACCGATAATTGGAGTGATAACATATTATATATCTAAATATTATAGGCAAAAAGAAGGAGTAGACTTAAAATTAGTGTTTACGGAGATACCACCCGAGTAATCTCTTTTATTTCATTTTTTACAGTGTCATTTTCAAATATGTCTAAAGGTAAATAAGCTGTAACTATCCAATTGGGAACATCTACGACTTGACTAACTCTCAGGTTTACCGCTACACTTGCTAACATATAAGCTTCAACAGGAGCCATATACTTTGACAAGATAGAAATTATACCCTTAATAGCTTTTTTAGATGCTACCCATAAGTTACTATCAATACCCGGATAAGCTATATACTCATTAAATTCCATGTCTTTTACTTTATTGGAATAAAATATTGGTTGAGTTAATCCTATGTTCTTTATCAATCTTATTTTCATAGTGACCTCTAGTGGGGCTTCAATAGCTGTGCCACAGACCTCTCCATCCCCTTGAGCTAAATGGGTGTCTCCTATAGAGAGTAGACCCCCATTAATGAATACCGGAAGATATAACTTAGAACCTTTAGTTAGGTGCTTTATATCCATATTGCCTCCGTTTTCTCTAGGGGGAATAGTACTTAATTTACCTCTTTGAGGTAAAGCTACTCCGATAACACCAGGGAAAGGATATGTGGGAATCTTGACCTCAATCTCTCCAAACTTAGCATAGGCATTGTTATTTTTAACGTTCCATATCTTAAGAGAAGGTCCTTTTAGATCAATAGGTGCAGTGTATTGTTCATCTGATAGGAATCCAAAACCTGGAATAACTGCCGTCCATCCCCATCCTTTATCCTTAAAATCAATGAACTCTATCTCTAAGACATCTCCAGGCTCAGCGCCTCTAATTTCGATGGGCCCTGTCAGAGGATGGATTCTGTCGAAATCTAAGTTATATAGCTCTCTATCTGTAGAAGACGGGCTTATTTGCCCGTCTGAAGCTTCTTTAGTTTCTACGGTTATTATATCACCATCACTTATTGAGAAAATAGGAGGGAGAGAACTATCCCATTTATTATGGGTTTTTGCGTGTATAGTGTATTGCATATTTTAATATACGATAAGCGAGATTAAAATGTAAAGAGCTATGTTTGAATCAAATATACTCAGTAAATTCGAGAGAGAACTAGGTAATAAAATGATAGTTGACATAGATCAAATAATCAATTATTCTATTGCACCTTATGTTGTTTCTCCAATACTGTCTAAAATGAATAGAGATATTATAGGTATTATTAAGGTATCTAATGAAGATGACATAAAGACTATTTTACAGTTAGCTTATAAGTATAATGTTCCCTTGATTATGCGCGGAAGAGGCACCTCAACTATTGGTCAGGTAATCCCGCTTAAACCTTCTATAGTCGTAGACATAAATAATTTGACGAGTGACTTTGAAATGGATAATGAATACGTCAGAGTACGCCCTGGAGATAAAGTTTTTGAAATTTTAAGATACTTGAAGAGACATGGTAAGACATTGAAGGTCTATCCTAGTAGTCTGTATCTTTCTACAATTGGAGGATATATCGCCGGGGGAGATGTAGGGATTGGATCATTTCAATTTGGGTACCACTTCCACGCAGGTATCAAGTATCTAAAAGTTTACGGTAGTAATGCAAATATCTTAGAGGTAAGGGAAAAAGAGACTTTGGGATTTGCACAAGCAGCAGGCACTAATGGCGTTATCACTGAAGCTGAAATAGGAATAATGGATCGTGATGATTGGAAGGACCAATTAATAACTAGTAAAGATTTATTGCAGATTCTAGAAATTATAAAAACTCTTCCGAGAGAAAAAACAAGGAGAATCATCATAGAGGATTCTGATGCACTAAGCTTGGTAGGAAGGTTGACCGGGCTGAACGAGTGGAACCTGATTATTTCTTCAACTTTGAAATTAGGAAGTGAAATAGACGGTAGATTTTTAGATGAACTAGCATTTGCAGCAGTCTATGTAACCTTTAGCAAAATATCTGGTTTCAAAAATTATTTTTATGAGGTGAGGTTGTTATCTCTTGAGGAGTTCTATGAAGTTATAAGCGAAATAAAGAAATATTTAGGTAGAAAAGTGCTGATCCATGGTGATGTAATGACGTTAAGAGGAAAGATCATTATTTACACTGTGTTCATGTCCGAGAAGAGGAACTTTAAGATTATCGAGGACATAATGAAAAAGAAAGGGATTCCATTCGAGATCCATTCTATATACATAAATGATAGGGTAGATGAACCTGAGAGATTAGAACTGATGAAAAAGTACAAAAGGTTATTAGATCCTAAAGATATTTTAAATCCAGGGAAACTGAGACTTGATACTTGAAAGTCTAATAAAAACCGTAAGTGCCTTAGAAACTAAAAACCCTAAGCAGAAAATACTCGAAATAATCAAAAATAGGGGCGTTGAAGTAGAGGAGATCAATCTTAAGGCAAATAATGAAGATGTCACGTACTTGAGATTTTATGTTAAAAATTCTAAAAATAGGACGGTAGAAGTATTAGGTAGACTTGGTGCGGTTCAAATAAATAATTCTATAGGACTAGTCTCAGACGCTGATGGAGCAATAGTGTCGTTAACAGTCCTCTTAGAGTTATTGAATTTAATTGAAAACGGATTTAATATTCCAATAAATGTTACCGTTATTACTAATGTTAGTACTAATGCAATGCTAATACCCCATCAGCCATTCTATTTCATGGTACCTTTAGTAGGTCTAGAAGAAGCTATTAAATATGAAGTAGATAAAAAAGCTGACACGCTTATCTCGATAGACTCTACAAAGGGAAATAAAATAGCTAAATATAATGACTTTGCCATAACTCACGTTATAAAAGAGGGGTATATTCTGAGGGTAACGGAGGAAATCATCGATATTTATACTAGAGTTACAAACCATGAACCATACTTTATCCCACTTACTACGGGTGACCTAACACCACTTAGCTTTAAGGTGTATCACATTAGTACTACTCTTGTTTCACCTTGGATATATACTGATGCCGCTGTTTTAGGAGTAGCTACAGTGTCGGCCTATCCTGTGCCAGGCTATGCTACAGGGGTAATGGATATTAATATGTTAGAACATGCATCGAGGTTTATCCTTGAGTTAATAAAGTATTTGAATGATAAAAACTTGGTTTATTATGATGATGAATTAAAAGAACTTAAAGAAAAAATTGGGAACTCTAACCTATTGAGGTTTCATTCTGGTGGTATTTCTTGATATAGTAGTCTGAGGTCTATCCCCTCATTCTTTTTCAAGGTATAATACCTTAAAATGTAAATTATTACTCCTACCAGTACAGCTATGCCAATAAACTCGTCAGCAAATGTATTACCACCTAGGGCTGGGTCAGTAATAAATACATAAGCGAGATAAACGAAATATATGAATGAAAGAGCAGATGCTATTACAATAACTGGTATTTTGCCTATTCTAAATCTACTTGCATTAGAATCTTTAAAGAAGGATTTCTTTACATAAAATATTCCTCCTAGTGATACTATAGCGAACCATATCATTCCTAAAAGAGTGGTGCCGAATAAGTCGTATATAGAAGCGAAAAATATGGATACAAGTATTATTATCATTGTCCCTGCAAAATCTAGGAGGTGAATATATATCGGCGATTTAAACTTTGCACTTATGTAAGCAAATTTTTCCGGTAAAACTCTATCAAAGGATAGAGCGAAGACATACCTTGCAAAGATAGCTATCCCGTATCCTATTGTTGCTAAATCCCAGAAGGGAAATCCTATTGCGACGATCCAATCAATTATAGGGTTCTTTATAGTTAAAATTGCATAGGTTAAGAAGTTAGGAGAAATCGGGGCATTACTAGGCCAGTTGGAAGGGGCATTATTAGCAAAATTAATCCCGACAACGTTATACATTACCGCAAGGCTTAATGTTACTATTAGTCCTGTGAATAACAAAGAAAGGTAAAGGTTATATTTTCCTTTTTTATGTAATCCTCTAATTTCAGCAGCTATGCTAGGTGAGGCGTTAAGCCATGGGTAGATGAACACTACGAATAGAGGTAAAAGGCTCATTGTAGCTAAAAAAGAGAAAGGAGAAGAACTTGCGGTCTCTATCTTATAATATGTAGTATTATACGGTGCTAAGAGAGAATTAACAGAGCTTACGAAGGCTGAATGCCCATAGTATAGCATACTCGCTAATGTTACTATAGTAGAAATTATTGCTATTATAGCTGTTACTGATATAAACATAAAACCGAATTTAGGTCTAAAAATGTTTACAGCTATACCTATAGAAAAAACTACAGCAGCTAAAATTGCTGTATAGACTGGCGATAAGAGCATTGATGATACCGTTGATAACCCTGGATTTGAGTAAATTACTGAAAGAGCCCCTAAAGAAGAGCTAAGAAAAGAGGGTACTGATAGGGCTATAAGTGCTATGTATGCTAGAGTTTGTAATGCTAATCCTATTGCCAAGGGTGACGCTATCCACGGTGAGACCAACCTTGACATCCAAACATAGTCACCGCCGGTTCTGGGTATATCGATCATTAATAGTGTGTACATTATTGCTTGAGGTATGGTAAGTAGTAAACCTATTATTGACGTTAATATCGCATTACTGCCTGGTATTAGGGCAGACGAGACAAAATATATCCCTGCACCAGCTGACATGTTACCTAAATTTATCATTATAGCATCGAGTACCGATGCGTCTTTTATTAAGCCTGAACTCTCCCTAATAAATAGTTTCTTTTCCATAACGGAATTATGATAGTAAATATTTAAAACTTTATGCATTATCTTAAACAATTTGGATAAGTTGGACGGTAAAAAATGTTTAAATTTTTGCGTTAATGTTTTTCCTATTAATGGAAAACTAATGACAGATAATGGCCCTCATTTTGTGTTGTTTTTAGTAAGATCACACCTGATTTTTATAAGCTCAAATAAATATAAAGAAAATAATGCTAAATGAGTGGATACCGGTCTCATTTTCTGACCAAGTTAAAAGTATTCTAAGTGTGACCACTCTTTCTAGAGATATTATCCTTTGGAACTACGCAGGTCGTATCCTAGCTTTTAACGACTTATGCCCTCACAGATCGGCTAAGTTGTCTTTAGGTAAAGTAATAGACGGTGAGATAGAATGTCCCTATCACGGATGGCGTTTTGACCATAACGGAGAATTAGTTTTGGTACCGTCATTAGGAAAAAAGATAAACGTTAAGCTGACTAAATATAATACACTAGAGAAGTACGGAATAGTATGGATATCTATTTCACATGAACTCCATGAGATCCCTTTTGTAAGTGAGTGGGAGAAAGAAGATTTTAGAAAGATAAGATGTGGCCCTTATGTTATTAATGCAAACCCTTTTAGGGTTATGGAAAACTTAATGGACGTATCCCACTTTCCGTTTGTCCATTCAAATTATTTAGGCGATCCTAAATTTCCTCAGATCCCAGAGTATGAAGTAGAGAAGAATTATAGAGGAGAAATAATAGCGAAAAATATCCTAGTGTGGCAACCTAACCCAGATGGAACCACTAATGGTAGATTTTTTAACTATACTTATAAAGTGCTAACACCATTCGTCCTCTATTTCAAGAAGGAAGATAAAGGGAATGTATTTTCAATGTTATTTGCAGTTAACCCCGTTTCTAAGGATAAAAGCATTGTTTACGCGTGGATATTTATGAACTATGCTCATCAAGTAGATCCAGAGAGTATTAGAAAGTTCGAGGATGAAATAATAAATCAAGACAAGAAAGTCTTAGAATCCCAGCCCAAAGAATATTATCTAGATTTAAGGAAAGAAATAAGTGTCAAAGCTGATAAATTATCTATTTTTTATAGAAGAATGTTAAGAGAGAGGTTGGGAGTAATGCCGGAACTGGGTTTAACAGAATAGCTTTAATTATAGTATCTTTCTATTTACTTACATGATAATAAAAAACATAAAGATAGTCAATAAAAATAGTGAAGTTGTAGAAGCCGAAATTAAAATAGAGGAGAATAGGATAGTTAAAGTAGGCAAATCCGTTGGGAACTCAGATATGGTGTTGGATGGTAAGGGTAAGTTACTCCTGCCTGGTGGAGTTGATAATCACGTCCATATATATAAGACATATCTAAAGGTCCCCACATCAGATGACGTAAAGAAAAGCACATCAGCAGCCCTATTAGGTGGAACTACGACTGTAATTGATTTTGCGTTCGTGGATAGAGAACCTAACTTAGACCAGAGGATTGAACAATTTAAGGACTCAGCTACCAATTATTCTTTTCATATTTTTGCCAACACTGTTTCTAGTGAGCTAAGTAAAATATTCGAGCGCGGGTTCAAATCGGTAAAATTTATGATGATCGAATATGCTGGACTAAAGAGTAGCTTGTCAGATTTAATAAAATTGAATGAATTTGTAAAGGAAAGAGGCGGGTATATAATGGTACATGCTGAAGATGAGGAGCTAATTAAGGTTCTGTCTGAAGGTAAGGTGGGAGAGCCTGCTCTACATCTTTTAACTAGACCTGAAGAGACTGAGATATCTGCAGTTGCAAGGGTTAATGCAATCCTTGACAGAGGTCTTATAGCTCATACTAGTGCCGGAAAGTCCCTAGATATCATAGACCATAAGAGGGTAAAGGCAGAGGCTGTTCTCCACCATCTTATTCTAGATAAAAGCGTATACGACAGGAAAGACTCTTATATGTATGTGACCTCACCCCCAGTTAGGGATCCGGAGGAACTGTGGAAAAGGATAGATAAGGTTTATGTTATTGCTACTGACCATAACTGGTTTAATAAGAGCGTCAAAGAGGCGCATAATCAATTCCCTGATCTAGTGCCAGGCTTACCGGGTATAGAGCTTAGAGTCCCTATGATTATTACCGAGTTTATAAAAAGGGGACTACCCCTACATAGGGCTATAGAGTTACTATCGGAAAACCCAGCAAGGCTTAACGGTCTCGACACCGGAGCTATCAAAGAAGGGTATAGGGCGGACCTAGTCCTTTATGACCTGAGTAAGAAATGGAAGATCAGTATAAATACGACCCATATGGCGGATTGGACTCCTTATGAGGGATATGAAGTTATCGGAAAAGTGGATACTACAATAGTCAACGGTGAAATAGTAGTTGAAGGTAGCGAAATAGTGAGCCAAAAGAGGGGAGAGTTATTATATAATAACCTTTAAGAAGGCTCCCAAAGACCTAGTAAACCCGTAAGGCTTAATCTTATATATTCACATGGTTAATCTATAAAGGGCATCTTTCAAGGTAAGACGAAAAGCCCTCTGTAAGATAATTGTAAGGCAAATATCAGAAAGTCAAACAAGGTATATTTTATACTTGGCTAGAATTAAAAGAACAAGGTCTTTTCCTTACTTGTCAGAAGCTTCGACGTGATTTTAGAAAGGGTCTCTTGTCCTTCATGCTCCGATCGAGTATAACCTAATTTTTATATACTCAGATATAACTGAATTATTTATGTGGAGTAAAATGATAGAGAGTGTACTATCTAAGTACTTCACTGTGTATACTCAGAAGGACATATTAGAAAAATATTCAATGGATTATGGATCCCTTTCACCTATACTATCGTCACTGAGGAAAATACCAAAAGCGGTAATAAAAATTAAAGAAGAAGAAGAAATAAAGATCCTAATGGATCTAGTTAATGAGTATAATTTTCCTGTTATACCTAGGGGAAACGGTACAAATACATTAGGAGAGGCAATTCCGCTTAACGAAAACTCCGTAATAGTCGATATGTCAGAACTGAAAGGTTTCGAGGATAAAGTGACTTCAATAATAGTCCGACCAGGAACAGAATTTAATGAAATAGGCATAGAAAAATTACCAGTAGTCCCTACAAGCTTTAATATGGCTACAATAGGTGGATATGTTGCAGGAGGGTCCCTTGGGTTTGGCTCGCTCAAATATGGTGCGATATGGGATAATGTTAGACAAGTTGTAGTGTACACACCTAAAGGTAGATATACCTTAGAAGGTGAAGACACATACAGTGTAGTGCAAGCAGCTGGAACTACCGGCATAATATCTCAGATAAAAATAGCTGCTCTCAACAGACCTAGACGAATAAGCGTAATTAGGGCCGGTTTTAACACTCTAAGGAAGGCTATAGATAAAGCGTTAGACCTTCTGGAGGTGGCGGAGTTTATAAGCATAAGGAACAAGGCTATGGCTAGTATCATAGAGCCTTACCATAAGTGGGATAAATGGAATTTGATTTATGGGATAAATGACCCTGATGAAGAGGAAGATCTCCCATTCAAGGATATAGTGACCACGTTTGCCGGTGCGTATTTTACAGTCGTTAATAGGACAAAAGTAAATTATGCGTCTATGGATATAAGTTTAGATGAGCTGGAAAAAATAGACGATGTAAAGTGCCTTATTGACGCTGAACTAGCTAAAAGTAGAGGAAAGTACTTCTCTCACACGTATTTTTTGGGATATACATCTTTACCTAACTTGAAATCTAGTAAATTTGACCTTCACTCTTTCAGGGTTAATGATAGGGTAGAACCAGATAGATTAAAGAAGATGGTAAGTTTTAAGAGAGTAGTGGATCCTGAGGACTTGTTAAACCCTGGTAAATTGGTGATGAATACGTGATTATAAAGAATGCCGTTAACGAGAATGGTGAGAAAATAAATATTATAATAGATGAAGGATCAGGGATTATTAATAAGGTCGTTAAGGGAGATTATAATGATAATCATGACGATAACGTTCTCGATCTGGGAGGTAGATTTATCTCACCGGGACTTGTTGACTCCCATGCACACATAGACAGTAATTTTTTATTAGACGTATGTAAGGAGGTAGATACCCCTAAATTCACTGAAGCGCTAAGGTCATTAATAGAATGTAAGGAAAATTTAACAGAGGATGAAATATATAGATTAGCTAAGAAATCAATGGATTATTATATAATGCATGGGACTCTTTTTATACGTAGTCATGTAATGATAGACGGCAGGAAATGGAGGGAAAGAGTTAAGTCCCTAATCAGGTTAAGAGAGGAATTTAAAGATAAAGTCTACTTACAAATAATAGGGTTTGTCCAGAGCTATGATTATTTTGACACAGACCAAGAGGAGAGGGTGATCAAAAGCATTGAAATGGGAATAGATGGGATAGGCGGTCAACCCCATTTACAGCCCTCTCGGGAGGACGGAATATACATGATCAAAAGGTTGTTTGATATAGCAGAGCAATACAATATGATCCTAGATTTTCACGCTGATTATGCTGATGAGCCAGATTTAAAATTCTCAGAGGTAGTAGTATCAGAGGCTATAAAGAGAAAATTATACGGTAAGGTTTCGTTGAGTCACCTAATAGCTATGCATTCGTATTATGAGGACTATGCCCACAGGCTGATGAGGTGGATAAAGAACGCAGATATAAACATTATTATATCCCCTATAACTGAGATGCAAGGTTCTGGTGCGCATGAAAATTATCCAAAAAGAAGAGGGATACCCAGAGTTAGAGATTTATTAGAAGAGAAAATTAATGTGTCTTTAGGTCACGATGATATACAAAACCATCTAAATCCTATAGGTGATGGTGATTTACTGAAGGCATCTTTTGCCCTAATGATAGGAGATTATATGTTCTTCACTAGGTATTTTAAACAGATCCTTCAGATGATGACCTATAATGGAGCTAAGAGTTTACGAATCGAAAATTATGGTCTAGAGGAAGGGAAAAAGGCCAATTTAGTTATCTTTAACACCAAGAACCTGAAAGATACCCTGATACAGATACCTTCAGAACGAATGGTAATAGCTAATGGCAAGGTCATATTTAACAGTTTAAAGTCCGTAACTGTTTAATCTCTTTTTCAAGAATGGCCTTTTTATTCTGGCTTGTGTTAGTTCACTAATATTAATGTCTGCGTATACTATCCCCTCTTCCTTTCCTAGCCTACTTATTATTTCTCCCAGAGGGTTCACTACTAAAGTATCTCCGAAGTACTCCTCTTTCTGGGAAGGGTATTCTTTTCCAATTCTGTTTATTCCAGCTATATACGCGGTATTGAACACGGCATGTGCTTGTAATTCTAATTCCCATATTTCCTTAAACGCTGCCACAGACGGGATAAACACTATTTGGGCTCCTTTAACTACTTCGCTCCTGACAGTTTCAGGAAAGTGCCTATCATGGCAAATTACTACACCTATGGTAATATCCCCTAACTTAAACACGGGAAAACCCAAGTCTCCTACTTTAAAGAAATAATATTCGTTAAACCATTCTTCTTGCGGTAGGTGAGTTTTTCTATATTTTCCAACTATTTCTCCCTTGTCGTTTATTACAAAAGCGGTATTGTAAAAGAATGAGTTATCTACCTCAAATATTGGAACAATTAGATTAATTTGCCTTTCTTTAGCAACCTCTCTAAATGTAGATATGGTTTCTCCATTTTCATCTTCAGCCCAGCTAAAATATTTTGGGTTCTGTTCAAACGGAAAGTAGATCGTGTTACTAAGTTCATCTAATGATATTATTTTAGCACCGTTATCTGCAGCTTTATGGACAAGTTCTACTTGCCTTTCCACATTATCTTTCTTATCCCAGCTCATATACGTTTGAATAGCTGCTATTCGCATAACTAAATACTCCCTTATCCTAGTTATTAACTGTTTTCATTTATTTAATCAAATAAATAAGGTCTCACTGTTTAATGTAAACCTTTTACTGAGATGCGTAAAGGTCTTTTGCTAAATGTTTAAATAGTATTGTCTAAAAGTAAAAAGATCAAATGCGTTGGAACCTAACATATGTAGACGATATTATGGGCAATTATGAGTATGTGAGTTTTGTAAGGTCTAGATATGAGCACGCTAAGTTCGACATATCAGGCAGAGCATTGACATATGATGACTTGAAAGAATTCAAAATACCGTATTTATATGATAGAAGTCAGTTAAGACTTCCCGAAATATCGTTACTTCCTAAGGTTAAGGCATTATACAAGTTTCAGCCCCTTGCTGTCGTAATCGGAAAGGATCCTTATGAGGCTGAAGACTTAGTGGAAGACATAGAAGTTAGTTATACTCCGGTCTCCGGACCCCTATATGAGGAAATACCAGATAATATAATCTACAAAGAAGGGGTAAAGGGAGAAGTAGATAGTAAGAACGTTATAACTCTTACGTTAAATTTCGATAGAAATTCCCAATACCCATTAGAGAGTAGAATAGTCGCGGTCAGGTTTACTGGAGACGATGTTGTTCTTCATATATCTACCCAAATACCTACAGTAGTCAAGCTCCTTGTGGCTGAAATGCTAGAGATTCCTCAACACAATATAATTGTAGATACTCCCAGAGTAGGTGGGGGCTTCGGGGCAAAACAAGACCTAATATTAGAAGAGCTGAGTGTTATCGCTTTAGCATATAAACTAAGAAAGAACCTTAAGTGGATAGAAAAAAGAGCGGAAAGCGTTATGACTTCTCAAGCTAGAGGACAGAAACACGAGGTTAAGGTAGGGTTTAACGATAACGGGAAAGTAGAAGCAGTTTATGATAAAATAACTTATGATGTGGGGGCATATTTATTGCCATGGACGGGTATATCACCTCTATTTGTAACATTAGCTACCATAAGGGCAGTATATGAGTATCAGTTTTACTATGAGGCCACAGCTTTGTTGAGCAATAGACCGCCTCAGGGTGCATACAGGGGCTTCGGTAGGCCAGAGGCAGTATTTGTAACTGAAAGGATTATGGATGAAGTCGCTAGATATCTTAAGAAAGACCCACTCGATATAAGAGAGGTCAACTTAAAGGAGCCATCGGGAGATGTTGGTGATATAAAAACTGTTTTCGGTAAGTTAAGGCAGAAATATGTTGAGTTAAAAGAGAAATATAAGAAAGGCGTAGGAGTAAGTTTTTATATACAATACGCCGCTCCAAACTCTGAAATAATGATCAAACACGAGAAATCGCTGGTACCAGGTTATGAATGTGTTAGGGCAATCCTTGATACCGATGGATGGATAGAAATCGAGATAACTGCTACGGATCAAGGTCAGATGATGGATAAGGCAATAAGAAACTTGGTAATAAGGGAATTAGGATACGATAAGGTAAGAGTAAGGTTAGCAGTTACTAACCTTAAGGGTTCGGGAGTATGGGCAAGCAGAACGATGCTTACAATGGGTAATGCAGCCTTATTAGCTATAAGAAAACTAAAGGATATAGCGAAGGCTATTGATCCTGAACTTAACTGGGAAAAACTAGGTTTAAAAATGCGAAGTCAGCCTTGGTTAGTTAAGGACATATCTAGCGTAGCTTGTTATGAGCCGTCAGAATTCGTAGGCACCGTTAGCGGTCAAATTAGCGTAGTCACTGTGGATGACTTTTCGCGGATTAAACCCCTATATCATTATATTATCGCTGATGTTGGAGAAGTAGGTGATGCAAACAATGTCATAGGTCAATTAATAGGAGGTGCACTGCAAGGAATTAGCGGCTCGCTTTATGAGAATATACAAGACGAGTACTCTTATCTTATAGCTAAAGCAAATGAGTCTCCTATTTTTGAGGTCGATTTGCTTCATGCTCCGTCTAGAACGCCAAGCGGAGTTAGGGGAGTTGGAGAAAACGGGCCAACCGGTGCATATGCTGCTGTTACAAATGCAATAAACGATCTAGGAATAAAATGTAATAAAATCCCTATAAACCTTGAAGGTGAATAGGAGTGATTATACGAAATGCAAAGGTTATTACTTCACAGGGGATTATAGATACTGACATTAAAATAGCTAACGGAAAAATACAAGAAATTAGGAAAAATATAGTGAATATAGGTGAAGACGCATTAGACCTTTCTGGGTATTTTTTGCTTCCGAGTGTCGTGGACGGGCATACTCACTTTAACTCTCGGTACCTAGGAGCTAGAGATATCATACCCACAGCGGATGACTATAAGAGTGGGAGCGAAGTAGCCCTAGCTGGAGGGATAACATCTTTTATCAACTTCATTGATCCAATGAAAGACCCCGTAGAGTCTGTTAAAGAAGAAATTGAAAAAGCTAGGCAACAGTCCATGGCTGATTTTTCTTTTCATCTTATAGTTAAAAGAGGCGAGCACGTAAAGTATCTTGATGAAGTTTTTAGGTTAGGTGTAAAGAGCGTAAAAGTGTTTACAGCGTATAAGGGTTCAATGCAACTTGATGACGAGAATATTTTCAAAGTAATGAAAAAAGTAAAACAGCTTAATGGGGTTGTGGCAGTCCATGCAGAGAACGGTGATGTAATAGATGAGCTCCAAGAGGAATACGGGAGGAGGCCTGAAGCAATATACCACGCGTTGACCAGACCGCCGGAAGTTGAAGAAGAGACCGTTTATAGGGTGGCTACAATGGCTTACCTTACTAAAGCTAAAGTATACATTGTCCACACTTCGTCTCCGAACTCAGTTAAAATCGTTAGTGAATGGAGGAAAAGAGGAGCAGAAATTTATTCTGAAACATGCCCGCATTACCTAGTCTTTGACGAAAGCTACTATGAAAGACCGGACGGTAAGAGGTTTATAATGTCTCCTCCCCTAAGGAGTAAAGAGCTTAGGGCGGAGCTTATAAGTAATTTAGACATGGTAAGCACATTAGGTAGTGACTATGCAGGGTATATGTCGCAATATAAGGATAAAGCATTAAGTTACTTAGAAGTCCCTAATGGTGTAGCGTCAACAGAGTTCCTAGTGCCTACGATAATGACCATGATGTTCAAGAATTATATAACTCCCCAAAAGGTAGCAGAGATAACTTCAGAGAACCAAGTCAGACTTTACAACCTTAAGGATAAAGGATTTAGGGTCGGGGGAGACGCCGATTTTGCGGTAGTTAAGAGAGAGACATGGAAGGTTAAGGACTGGCACGGTAAAATGGATCACTCTATCTATGAAGGAATAGAGTTTGATGCAAAGGTAGTGAAGACGTTTTTAAGGGGTGATTTAGTCTTCGAGGAAGATCTAAAAGGTGGTAAAGGAGTGATGTTAGCAAGATGACAATCATAAAAAATACCTCAGGGTTTAGTGGGGTCATTACAATAAATGACGGAGAAAATATTGTGATCGATGCAGAGGGTAGACTAGCTGTCCCTTCTTTTTATGATATGCATGTTCACTTAGAAAACGCATTAACATTAAAGTACACTGGTGAAAATGAGTCTGGGACTCTTACAGAAGCAGTAGAAAAATGGGCTAAAGTAAGAGATACACTCAGTAAGGAAGATATAAAAGTTATAATGAAAAAGGCTATAATAGTAGAACTTTATAACGGAGTAACTCATATCCGTACCCATGCTGATACGTGTTCAAAAAACTTAAACTCAGTCAAAGCAGCGTTAGAAGTTAAAGAAGAAATGAGAAAGTACGTTGACTTACAAGTGGTAGCTTTTCCTGAACAAGGTGTTTTTAACTGCAACCCTGAGGAATTTATAAGGGCTATTCAAATAAGCGACATTATAGGAGGAAAACCTGACGGCGAAGATAGTGAGGACTTGGGAAAAGAGCAATTGAGGCTTATAGCCGAATACTCACTAAAGACTGGTAAACCTATCGACGTACACATAGATCAAGGTGACGAGTTAACGAGGTTCACTGAATATTTGTTATCCTTAAAACAAACCCACGTTGCCCTTTCTCACCTTACAGCACTTCACTCTGCTTCTAATGAATATTCAAATAGAATTCTCGGTTTGATAAAGAAAAAGAACGCATCGGTAATAAGTTCACCCTTAACTACAGTATACCTTAACGCAAGGTATGATAGTTATCCCAAAAGGAGGGGGGTTACCAGAATAAGAGAGATGTTAAAGAGAGGGATTAACGTTTGTCTAGGTCATGACGATTTTCAAAATCCGTTCTTCCCTTTAGGGTTTGGTGATATAATTCAAGCATTGTATCTTGGAATATTACTGGAGCAAATTGACCCTGTGGATGAGGTAATTAGTTTGATAACCGTTAATTCCGAAAGGGAATTTTCTTATGCCACTAAACCGTCTACAGATGATCTAGTAATTCTTGACGCGAAAAGTATAAGAGAACAACTATCTACTTTAGCTAGTAGATTTATGGTCATAAGAAATAATAAGGTAATTGCAAAAACGAATAAGAGTGGCGAGGTAATATTAGACGGAAATAAATTCAATCCGTATTCTTTAATCTAATATATAGAACGGAGTTTCCCGGATTATTTTAGCAATAATCTGGGTATTGGTTCTTTCAATTTCAGGCATGCTCATAAGTTTTTCGAGATACTTATTCATCATTTCGTCCCTGTTCCTAAATCTCGCAAGTACGATGAAATCGTTATCTCCTAACACGAAATATACTCCCCAAACTCCGGGTAATTGAGCTATTTTCTGACCTAAGATCTCATGGTAATCTTTACCATACTTAGCTTTAACCAATGTTACTACTAGGTAATCTAGATTTAAAGACGAAGGATCTATATAAGCATGATAGCCTCTTATTACACCCGATTTTTCAAGTCTCTTTATTCTATAAGCAACTGTAGATTTAGGAGCCCTTACTTCCTCGGCTATTTTCTCTAGCGGGTATTTAGCGTCATCTTGGAGTATTTTCAGGATTTTAAGATCTACCTCATCAAGCTGCATGATTATATCTCATACAATTATCCTTTTTAAAGTATTGTATAAAAAACAATATTTCCCTTCTTTCTAGTTATTGTGTCTTAATTTCCTCTTGTTTCCTTGGATAAAATGTAGTAATAGTAGGCCCTATTTTATCTTCGATTATACTACCTAGAAATAGCGCTGCTTGTAAGACACCTTTAAAATACTCTTTCAAATCGTTATTTTTAGCGTATATCGCTCCTTCTAACGTAGCAACAGAGTTAATAACAGCCTCATCACCAAAGCTCCTTAGGTCTTCCCTTAGGACGTCCAAGTTGTCCTTTAAGTAGGTAAAAACGTCCTTATTTATGCCAAGGACTTTAGGGAGTTCGTTAACGTCCTTTCCGCACTCTAGCGCAATTAGCCCCATTCTGGCCGTATTTTCAATCCTCTCTAAGTACCTACCTGCCCACCAAATCTTATATGCAGTGCTCTTTGTTATCAAACCCTTTTCACCCCCACTGTAAGTTTTTTCAACCATCCCCTCCCCTTACTCACGAAAGTACCGACAATAGGAGACGCGTCATAATAATCCCTTCCTATAGCGAATTTAATATATTTTATTTCACTGTAAAACCTTTTTCTGGTAGGGTCAATAGGCACCCACCCGTTTGGAGTCTTAACCTCTATCCACGCATGTGTAGTCCTGGGGTTATCATGAACGACCCCCATTACGTATCTGGCTGGAAAACCCATTGCACGCAAGATCCCTATAGTTATCTGTGCTATATCTTGGCAGACACCTAGTCCGATTTCAAAGCTCTTATGTGCTGGAGTATCAACGTTAGTGACCCCTTCTCTATACTTGACCTTGCCGTTAACAAAAGAAACAACTTTATGTAATACTTCATCTAGAGTCTTTGACCCATTATATATTTTATCAGCTATAGGCTTAAAATATTCAACGTTTATTAACTTAGTGGAATCGGTAAACATAGGTTCGTGTACAATACACGGCAACTCACAGTCTATAAAGTCTAAGACTTTAACTCTAACCTTACTAGTGCTCCGTATAACCATTGAATAATGGGGTTCTATGATTTTTACTCTGTACACACTATTACCCAGTATGTCCCTATATTTAGTTACGTATCCTGCAGGTTCTGTTTCGACTTTTTCTTCTATAACGACTTGGTTATCACCGTCATAAGGGACTACCTTTAAAGTATTATCATTTGTGGTGACTACGTCCTCGTATTCATATCTAGCTTCATAGAACACTTCATAATTCACAATATCCATACCGGCTTCACCAGACCCCCAGAAGAATTATTTGTAATCCTACTTCCAAAGGGCGCTACTCTACTAAGGACTGAGGTTGACGTTTCACCATTGAACATAAATACTCTAATGTCAGCATATGTCTGATAAAAATTGTCGTCAATAGCTGATACGACAGTGTCGAAATCAAGGGTCTCTTGGACCATAAACTCCTCTGGGTAATTCCTCGCTTCTTTTAGTACCCTTATCCTTTCCTCTAAAGGTAGGTCTTTTAAAACATAAGTCCCCGACCCCCCGTATCCCTCTCTACGTTTAATAACGAATTTTTCTATCTCTTTTTCAAAGTGTTCTTCAGTAGCCTCTAAGGGCAAAGAAAAAGGTTGTCTGATCACTTCTTTTATCCCCAAAAAGTCCATTATCTTAGGCATAAAGCAGAAAGTTATCTTATCGTCTGCTATCCCCGTCCCGGGGGCGTTCACAATATTCACTCGCCCCCTGAGGTACGCGTTCATGAGCCCCGGAGTAAGTATATCGAGGTCTTCTATTCTCCTATAAATTACATCAACATGGACCTCACCCTCATCTACAGTCTTAACTACGACTTCGCCGTCCTTGACTTTAATATCAGATGGTTCAGCTAAAATAATTTCCAAGTTATCTGAGTAAAATTTGTGTTCAAAATATGCGGAGTTATAAGTACCCTCTGTTAAAATGACTATTACCGGGTCCCTTGTGTCGGAAGCTTTTTCTAGTGTAGTCCTCAGTTTTCTTAGCCCATCACCTGTGCTCCCTTTTATCGAATAAATATCGTTAAACACTCTGTTCGTAAGTTCTACAGACTTAATTGCATAGCTCATACCAGAAGGTATCCTTACGTTATCCTCGAGTATGTAAGGTATTCCTTGTACCTTTACTAAGTCCTCTCCGAATATGTATACATAGGTCCCTTTGGGCGGGTCAAACCCCATCATTTCGGGTCTAAAATACACTGAGGATTTTATAATTTCCTCTGGTACTACTACTTTATCGCCGTGGTACCATGAATAGAGGAACTTGTTTATAGCCATGCCCCTCCTTTTTAACCCGTCTGATATTAGGCTGAACTCGTCTTGAGTAAGTACTCTAGGGAGTGGATCGACTTTTATACTCCTGTAGTAGTAGGAAGTATAAAACGTAAACCCTTCCCTATACGCTAGTTCGTTAACCAGCTTAACATACTTGAAATAGTCTTTAGAATTTTCCACATCAGAAATAATTTGTTTATATCTTTCATCATAATACTCCACAAACGCTGACGAGTTAATTTTTTTAAAAGATATCACAATTTTAATTTCTATTTTCTGGTTTATAAGCTTGAACGATGCACTTTACTTGAAGCGATAAAAATTGATCATTTGTCAAGGTGGTTCTTGGGAGTATAGCAAAAAGAACGGCTATGTAGTTTAAAAAATTACGTAAAACAAATGATAAAAGGAAGGGCTAAGGTGAACAATTTGTAGTAAGAAAGCTATTACCGTTGAAAAATAACATTTATATATGACCATTTAAATAATGTATTAGCATGGGGTTATTTAAGAAGAAGAACCCAGACGGCGTAGATAGTAAGACGCAGTATAAGATATTGTATACATCAGATGTACACGGGTCAGAGGTGACTTTTAAGAAATTCCTGAACGCCGGAAAAATGTTTAAAGTAGACGCTTTAATAATCGGTGGGGACGTAGCGGGAAAAGCCTTAATACCTATAGTAGAATTAGGAAATGGAAAGTATGATGTACAAGGGACGGAGGTCGGGAGGGAAGGGTTAGAAACACTAAAGCAGAAAATAAAGAACGAAGGAAATTATTATGTTATAGTAGATAAGAAGGGTTATGACGAGCTTAACAACGATAAAAGGAAAGTAGACGAGGCTTTTAAGACCGCAATGATAGAGAGGCTAAGAGAATGGGTAAAAATAGCCGAAGAGAGATATAAAGGGACGAACATTCCTATTTACGTTAACCTAGGTAATGATGACCCGTTATATTTGTTTGATATTCTTGACGAGGGCACTGTTACAAAGAAGACTGAAGGGTTTATAATACCTCTTGGTAAATATGAGATGATATCCTTCGGGTATGTTAACCCTACGCCCTGGAATACTCCAAGAGAAATGAGTGAGGAAGAGCTGTACTCTAATATGGTAAAAATGATCGAGAAAGTCTCTAATCCTAACCTAGCAATATTCAACTTCCATGCACCTCCTTACGGCACTAACCTAGATAATGCTCCATTGCTGGATAAAACGTTAAAACCTGTCGTTAGGGGTGGTGAAATAGTCATGACCCATGTGGGCTCAAAAGCTGTACGAAAGACCATTGAAGAATTTAAGCCCCTAATGGGTATACACGGCCATATTCATGAGTCAAGGGGGTTTGATAGAGTTGCTGGTACCTTAGTATTGAACCCAGGTAGTGAATATAGTTCAGGTATATTTCATGGTGTTTACATAGTCTTAGAAGGGGAAAAGGTTAAGACTCATCAATTTATTACCGGTTAATCCTTTGATTTTTTACACTTCTTGGACTTTCATAGGTGGTTTAGACTAAAATTCTATCGTATGTTTTTACTAATTAGATATGTGCTATTATATACTTTAATGATTAAGAGTTGGAACTCTCCAGTGTTTAACATAAAATTAAGTATAAGTATTCATACAAGTATTAAGGTAATACACTCTGCTGCCACGATTTTTCAATAAATGCTACACGAGTATAGCTCTGGTATTATAGCTCCACCGAAACATATTTAGTTTATGTTGTCCTATATAGATTACATTATCTATATATACTATATGTACCACACATTTATTATACTGAAAAACTAAGTATATTTGTTATATAAATATGCAATCCTTCCTTGGAGTTGAATATATATTAGAAAAAAACTTAATACCTAAAATAAAGCCTTATTTTTCAAATATTGTAATAAAAATTGATGGCACTGGGTTTGGAAATAAACAAATTAAAAACTTCTCAAAACCATATTGTAGCCCTCACGATAGTCCTATACTAGATACAATTCCTATTACTGGAGTCAACTTAAACGACGTGACTTGTGGAATGCCCACAACCGGTCCGTATGGTACCAGGGCTAAGGACAATAAAAGAATAGGTAATGCCACATATACCACATTATATGCTGGCTAAAGGCCCTTACGGGAAATAATCATGGTTGAGGAAGCTATTATTCAACTTACTGGGGGGATAGATTCCACAGTATTAGCGTATTATCTTAAAGATAAGTACGCACTGCACGGGGCTTTCCTATATTATGGTTACCCTCCCCAGACGAGAGAATTAGAATTAGTTAAAGAGTTGTCTAAAAAGCTCGAGATCCCCCTAAAGGTCATCGACTTTTCTTCTTATGTTAAGTCTTTCGGTCTACCTCCAATAGATACTATACAATACAAGATTAAGTACCAGTTCGTGGTAGAAATCCTCGCACCTTTTTCTGCTTATCCCGACCTAAATACGATGTTTGTGGGCTGGCTTAAAGACGAATGGAACAATAAGATGAGTCTTCTGGAAAGAATTGAATCTATTATGGGTTTTAAGGTCATAACACCTTTTCATACGATGGTAAAAAGCGAAGTTATTAAATTGGGTGAGAAATTGGGTGTAGATTTCACAAAAACCCACAGTTGCATTGTGTCCGGAAAAACGCACTGCGGTATATGTATGCCTTGTAGGTCTAGGAGGAGGGCTTTTGAAGAGGCGAAAGTCAAAGACCCTACAGTCTACTACTATAATTTATCTCCTGATGAGGTGGATAAGTTATCGCGTGAACTAAGCCAGGGGGAGTTCATAGAGAGGTATTTCAGACCTTTCTTAGAGTATACCGGAGAATACCCTAAAGAGTTTGTAGATAACTTAGTCAATATTTTAAAAGAATAGGACTGGTCTTGATGAAGAATTATGTCATAACATATAGGTCAATTCTCTCTTTTTTCATAGGTTTCATGAGTTACGCCTTCATAGCCTTAATGAAAATATCAGGGCTAAGTGACTTTCAGATAGGGTTGGTATTAAGTTCTATACAAATATCCCAGTTTATTTCTTATGTCGTTTTAATCGCCCTCTCAGTGAAGAGGCACATCATGGTCTCAGCGGTACTAGAATTGTTTATACCGATAATTTTAATTGTTGATAGGTCCGCTTTCACTTTTGTCCTCTCCGGGGTCCTTATGGGTATAGCCAACTCTATAAATTCTTCAGTTATAATAATTCAGAAAGAGTTTACAAGAAAGGACTATTCAGTGCTGATGGCTTTAACGTACACTCTTAGTTTAGCAGGGTTAGGGATATTCTATTTGAGCGGAATAGTAGGGGTGAGTGTCCTCTTCGCGTTGTTTATCCCTTTACTGTTTTCAAACTTAGTGTTAGCATTGACGCTCAGGTATGAAGAGAAGAGAGAGAGGTTATCTGATATCTATCACTGGCTAAAGGGAGTCGGGAAGTCGGTCTTAGCCTTTGGCTTCTTTACGAGCTTAAGGAGGGTCATCATCGGGAGTTATATACCTTTAATCCTCCTGATAACATTTTCTGTATATACCCCGCAAGAAATAAGTTTATACCTCATGGTGTTCCAAGTCCCTCTAATTATTTTCTTCTATGTAGGCCACAAAATAAGTGAAAAATTATTCATGGTTTTATCTGTGGTGGAGTTTATCCTTTTCTTGGTACTTTCCGTATTTTACCGAGAATCGATATTGTTAGCCTTGTCTTTAATACTTTTGGCTAATATGACTTCGTCCTTGAGGGCCCCAGTCGCTGAAGAGACTGTGATCAAATTATCTAATTTTAGTACAAAAATTTCTTCATTTTACCATTTGATAGACACTATCTTCTCGGCGTTAGCAGCGATCTTACTTGCGTTAATAGTAAAACTGGGCCTGTTTTACGGTATTTTTATAATGGCAGGGTTATCTTCATTCTTGCCGTCTTTGTTTTTATACAAGGTTTTACTACAACGGAAACAGTAAAAATTCTAACTGCCAACTATCTGGTTATAACTCGGCAGACCTTAAAGGGCAAGGTCCTATCGTTGAGGACCAAAAACAACCACGCCAAAGCCCGGAATGCACGGCATAAAGTTAGGAAAAAAGAATAAACGATATCCAAGGGGAAAAGACGTTAAGTATAGTGTTGAGAGATACTGTGGACCGTGGGCGTCAGTATTAAATGTAGCCTCTTTGCCCTTAAAAGTATGACGAGGTATAATTTCACCTCGACCTTTATATTCTAAAGGAGCATAAATATTGTTTAATTTTTATGTTATATAATTATAATTATAGTGCCTTAAATGCTCAATAAGTAACCTAAATTAATGAATAACTTACATACTAAACCCATTTAACTTTATAATATAATTTATCATTATACCATTTGAATATAAAATGTTTTTAACACCACGTGAGCAAGAGAAGTTACTAATCTCATGGGCTGCAGAAGTAGCTAGGAGGAGGAAAGAAAGGGGTATAAAACTGAACTATGTAGAAGCAGAGGCAATTATCGTAGACTACATCCTCGAGAAAGCTAGAGAAGGTGCTAAGATGGAAGAGATCATAAAGGGGGCCCAAGAATTGCTCACAGAAAATGATGTAATGGATGAAGTACCTGAAATGCTAGACCTAATCCAAGTCGAAGCTACATTCCCTGATGGCACTAAACTTGTAACCGTTAGAAACCCTATAAAGTCGAGTAAGAAATCACTGAATACGTTCATAATCGGTGAGGGTGAAATAAACGTTGAAAAAGGAGATGAAGTAGAAATGCAAGTTACAAATTCAGGAGACCGTCCAATACAAGTAGGTTCCCATTACCATTTCTTTGAAGTTAATAAAGCACTAAAATTTGATAGACAGTTAGCCTTCGGTATGAGGTTAGCTATACCGTCTGGTACCTCAGTTAGGTTTGAGCCTGGGCAGACCAGAGTTATAAGGTTGAGAAAGATAGGGGGTTCACGCAGAGTAACAGGTTTAAATGGCCTAACAGAAGGTTCTTTAGACCATAACAAAGACCAGGCTATCAAAAGGGCAAAAGATAGGGGGTTCGTATGAAAATAGACCGGTACCGCTATTTTGAACTCTATGGACCCACGGAAGGGGACCTTATAAGGTTAGGGAACTCTAACCTACATATAAAAATAGAAAAGGACCTGATCCAAAAAGGTGAGGAGCTAGTCTTCGGTGCAGGAAAGACTGCTCGTGACGGGCTCGGGCTTTTACCCACGGCTAGAGAAGAGGACACTATGGACGTAATAATTACGAACGCTGTTATACTCGACCCACTGTTGGGAGTAATTAAGGCTGATATCGGAATTAAAAACGGAGTAATAGTAGGTATAGGTCATGGAGGAAACCCGTTTACAATGGACGGAGTAGATTTTGTATTAGGCAGTAACACGGAAGTTATCTCTGCAGAAGGGCTCATAGCGACTCCTGGGTTTATAGATACTCACGTCCACTGGGTTGCACCTGAACAAGTTTTCGATGCGCTCTCAGCTGGGTTTACTACCTTAATAGGTGGAGGGACTGGTCCTGCAGAGGGGACAAAAGCTACTACTGCAACTCCGGGGTCTTGGAATATTAAGGTAGTCGCTGAAGCGCTGGATAGTTTTCCGGTTAATTTTGGTTTAACGGCTAAGGGCTCTTCTAGCCGGATTACGATGGAACAGTCTCTAAGGGCTGGGGCACTGGGTTTCAAGATCCATGAAGACTGGGGGGCAATGCCAAGGGTTATAGATGAGACTTTAACAGTTGCAGATGAATACGATGTCCAAGTCGCGATACATACAGACACTTCGAACGAAAGTGGCTACCTAGAGGACACATTAAATGCTATAGGAGGTAGGACTATACACGCCTATCACGTAGAAGGTGCTGGGGGAGGTCATGCACCGGACATAATTAAAATATGCGGAGAACCTAACATATTACCTTCTTCTACAAACCCCACGAAACCTTTCACAGTCCACACTTATGAGGAGCACCTAGAGATGTTAATGGCAGTCCATCACCTCAATCCTAAAGTCCCGGAGGACGTTGCATATGCTGAGTCAAGGATAAGAGAAGAGACGATGCAGGCAGAAGACTACCTCCACGACCTTGGGGCTATAAGTATGATGTCATCCGATTCACAAGCTATGGGGAGGGTTGGAGAAACCGGCATAAGGACGTTTCAATTAGCACATAAGATGAAAGAATTGGGACTAGTCAAGGTGACCGACAACGAAAGAGTTCTACGTTATTTAGCTAAAATTACTATTAACCCAGCTATCACACACGGTATTTCATCTTACGTAGGTACGCTGTCTCCCGGACATATTGCGGATATCGTACTGTGGGACCCCAGGTTTTTCCCAGCTAAACCTTACATGGTGATTAAGGGTGGGGCTATAGCTTGGGCATTAATGGGGGACACAAACGCCTCTATAGCCTACTCTCAGCCCGTACTCTATAAACCAATGTTCGGGTATTACTCCGCTAAGACTGTATCTTTATGGTTCTCGGCATCTGAAGGCGTCAATAGTATTTCCAATGTAGTGAAAAGGAGAGTAGTCCCGGTAAAGAATACGAGAAATATAAGTAAAAAAGATATGGTGTATAATAGTTCGCTGCCTAAAATCGATGTAAACCCTGATACGTACGAAGTTAAAGTAAACGGTATAGTCCCGGAGGTGCCACCGTCTAAGTGGCTCCCGTTCACTCAACTCTACTTCATGTACTGAGGTGAATATAAATGATGGTGGTAGTCAGGAAACTTGGTAGAAAAGATGAACTTAAGTCTGTCGTGGAAAAGGCCCAGAAGAACGGGCTGCTTAGATTAGTTAAACTTTCGAGAGAGTGTATAGAGAAAGGGAGGTGCAGGGGTAAGACTGACAGGGACGAAGACGTGGTAATAAACCTCAGGGGGATCCCTTTAAATGAGGGTGATATATTAGAAGCCGACAACGGTTTCCTTATCTTGATCCAATTAAAAGAAGAACGTGTAATCGAGTTCGAATTGAAAGACCCTGTTGAGGCGTTTAAGCTAGGGTTTGCTCTAGGTAATTACCATATGAGGGTAATGCTACAAGGTAACAAAGTATATATATCGGCTGAATTAGGAGAGGAATTTTTACTAGAAAGGTTTAGAGAATACAAGCCTCAGGTAAAGGAAGTTGTATTTAAGCCGAATTTAGAATTACCGGTCTCACCAGTGGTGATAGATTTTGCTAACGCCTAGGGTATTTCAACTCTTTGATACTTCGTTACCCATAGGGTCATTTAACCACTCTTTTGGTATTGAAGAGGCCTACTACGCCGGTCTGGAGGTCACGTCCTTCATAGAGGATATCTTCCAAAGCGTGATCTTACCGGGAGACGTACAGCTAGTAAAGTTAGCCTTCAGTGACCCCTACAGAGCTGACCAAATTGCTTACGCTTCAAAACTAACTCCTGAGTTAAAAAACGCGACGGTAAACCTAGGTAGCTCACTCGCGTCATTAGGACTCTGTGAAAACGACTTTATCCGAAAAGTGAAGAATGGCGAAACGTATGGTACGTATCCAGTGGTCATTGCGGTATGTTGTAAAGAACTCGGTATCGGAGTTGATGACTGCATGGTAGGTCTAGCTTATTCTGAACTAGTCCAACTAGTATATTCAGCTGTAAGGCTTAAAGCCATAAACTTTATAGAGGGACAAAAGCTAATCACTAGGCTACTAGAGAAATTGAGGATTGAAAACACTGAGTTTAAGCCTTTTTCACCCGTCCTTGATAACCTGAGTAAAAACCACGAGGTAAGAGAACCGAAGGTGTTTATGTCATGATGAAGATAGGGGTCTTAGGCCCAGTGGGCTCGGGGAAAACTACCTTAATCGAGTTCCTCACTGAGTACTTCGTCAGGAAGTTCGCTATATCAGTAGGGATAATCACTAACGATGTAGTCTCTAACCATGATGCAGTAAGGGTCTATGAAGAGCTAGTTGTCACTAAAAAAGTCCTACCTAAAGAAAATGTAGTGGGTCTTGTTACCGGCGGTTGCCCACACACGGCTATTAGAGAAGACCCTTCAATGAACTTAAGGGCACTGGAAAGGCTCACCAGGAGGGTAAGGTTAGACGTTATATTTATAGAAAGTGGAGGAGATAATGTAATGAGTACATTTAGCGGGCTACTAGCTGACTACACTATATTCGTTTTAGACACAGCTGCTGGTGATAAATACCCAGGTAAGGGCGGGTTAGGGATTTCTGAAAGCGACTTATTAGTAGTTAATAAGGTCGACCTAGCCCCTTATGTAGGTGCTGACCTGGAGAAAATGAAAAGAGACGCTGAAAAAGTAAGGAAAGGAAAACCTACAGTATTTGTGAGCCTTAAGACCGGAGAAGGTGTGGAAAGTCTAATAAACGTTTTAAAGGAGGAGTTATCAATTGAAGGGATCCTTAGAATTTGATGAGAATATGATAAAGAGGAACGGACCTCTGAACATATTCTCTTGTAACACTTACCTAGTAGTTACTAACCCTTCAGAGGTATTGGCCCATGAAGACGAGTTAATTGTTAAAATTTCCGGGAGGGACCTTAAGATAACTGACCAAGCTTATACCAAAATATTGAGAAAGAGTAATGTAAAAATAGTAGTAGAGGTCACGGGGGATAAGGTAGATTATTTCCCACACCCTATAATTTTTTATAATTCCAGCAGGGCTAGACTGTACACTAAGGTCGTAGTTAGGGAGAGGGCAAAGATAATAGAGGCATATATTTTAGGGCGTAAGGGCTCTATGGAGGAATTTGTTGAAGGAGACATTTTAGCTATCACTGAGGTTTTCTATGGGGATAAATTACTAATTTATGACGTGTTTAGGGGTGACGGCTATTACAAGAGCAGAAATATAATGGGTAAGGAAGCCCTACTTACGGTCTATGAAGTAGAAGACGGAGAATATAAATTTAATAAAATAATCACCGACTACCAAAACATAGACAAGACATGGCGAGACCTTACCGGGATATATTTCTAGTACCCTAACCACCAGTTTACAATACTCTCTAAGTTCTTCCTCAGGACCTCTTCTTTTTCTCTGACCTCTGAGATAAGACTAGTATCACCTTTGTATTCTTCGACCCACCTACTTACCATTTTACTGTCTACTTCTAGATGAAACTGTAGGGCCATTATTTGTCCAGTATTAAATGCCTGAAAGTACTTTTCACTATAGGCCAGTAGTTCCGATGAAGGGGGTAAGGTAAAAGTATCCCCGTGCCACTGGAATACTTCAATTTCTTTATCTCCGAGTCTAGGTAAAAGCTTTACCTTACTTATCCCGATTTCCGGTCCGAAAATGCCCTTTTTAACACTCCCACCCAAGGAGGCTGAAATTAGTTGCGAGCCGAGGCAAATGCCCAGCACCTTTTTCCCTTCTCGCATAGCCTTTCTAATTAGCTCCATTTCGGTGTATAAGAAGGGGTATTTTTCAGCTTCATATACACCCATAGGACCTCCCATAATTACAAGTATATCGAAGTCTTCATTTCCCTTAAGTTCTGTCGCCATCTTCTCTTTAACTTTGAACCCCCTCTCGTTAAGGACCTCCGCTAGGTTTCCCATTCCCTCTATCGGATGGTTTAATATTCCTAAAACGTACATTGCTATACCACTATAACCTCGACATTTATATAATTTTTTAACGTTAAATTTTCTTTATCTCCTCGAATCCCTCTACGTCTTTAAGATGTTCCCTCAATACATTCTCGTCAATGTTTTCAAGGTTTATTTTCCCTTCTTTAACTAGCTTCACTAACTTATCTGTTACCTCCATATATTTATCAGCGGGTATGGAACCAATCACTTTACCGATTTTCTTGTTCCCCCCACCGACCACAACGTTCAGCCTGACATCACCTCTATTTGCGATAGCACCAAATCCTAGATCCATAACCCAATGTTTACCGCAAGAGTGAGTACATCCGCTAAACGAAATTCTTATATTAATCCCTTCATCCTTAAGCCTCTCATAAACTTTAGATGCCATCTCGGTCGTAGGAACTAAAGCAGGTGGGCAATAGTCGTTACCTATACATGAGTTTACATTGAATGACCTTTTCCATATATTAGTATCTGTAATTTCGTTTGGCGCTCTCAGTTTAACTGAATAGTCATTAGCCGTTATCGGAATATATAGTTCTTGAGTATTAAACAAGTAGCCGTAGCCTAGATTCCTCCTCATTACAGAAACGATTTCTGGGATGTCTTGAATATCCAACCAACCACCAATTGGCTTAACCCTAAGTAGTCTCTCAACTGACATAAACTTGTTTACCGTTATATTTTCTTTCAATGGAGGTAAGGTCGGTGCTATATCGTTAGCCTCTTTGATTATCATTTCTTTAATTTTATCTTCTCCATATTTTTCTACAATATGTTTGAAACCCCTCTTTTCGTTTTCTCTCTTCAATATATTTGCTACTGCTACGCAAATTGGTAGTAACTTGTCTAGGGTTACGTCAGTAAATAGTGTTTTCGCTTCAAAGGCTTTCTCTCCTATACCTCCTCCTACCATAACGTCAAACTTACCGTTATTTTTACCTACTATTCCTACATCCATAATTACGGGATGAGCACAGCCAACTTCACATGCTGATATTGATATCTTAACTCTTTTAGGTAAGTTCGGATATTCGTATTCCTTATTGTACCTAAAAAAATTAGAAATATATATAGCTACTTTCTCAGCGTCTACATTAGCTTTAGGACATATTTGCGATAAACACGGGATTACATTTCTCACAGAAGCACCGCAAGAGTCTCTTGGACTTAGACCTACGGATTCTAATTTTGCTAATATCTCATCAAGGTGCTTCATATCTATTCCATAGAGTTCTACATCTCCTCTAGACGTTAAATGGATTTTATTATTACCATAATCTCTTGTAATTTCTACAAGTTTTTCAAATTGCTCTGCTGTCCATTGAGAAGGATCTCTTCCTTTTCCTTGTCTTATCCTTATCGAGATAAGTGGATTATCCCCCCTACTAGTATATATTCCTTCGTATCTTCTAGGATAAAATAACTTGTATTTATCTTTAAAAGATATACTCATTATGCGAAATATCATGAAATAATAAATAAACTAATACCCTCATTTGATTAAACATTTTTAAAATATCATTATAATTATTTTTAGTTGAATTAAGGGGCTACTAACGTTTAGTATTCTATAGCATATTTAATAATTTATTTTCTTTATTCCCGTCCTTTGTGTTTATACTTTTGAACATAGTACAAATAAATACCTGATAAGATTAATATATCGTTTAACATAAATCGCTTTTATGAGAGATGTAGATTCAATTATAGTCAATCCTGAGATCCTACCTGTCCCCAAGGAAATAAAGAAGTGGAAAGCTCCTGACTACACAATGGCATGGATTACAATGTCAGTAGGTGTTCTTACGTGGGAATATCCTTGGTTCGGGATATTTTTGGGTATACCTTGGTATCTTGCACTTAGCCTAGAATTTTTGGGAAACTTACTGACCTTAGTCCCTATGATAATCCAGTCTCATGCAGGTGCAAAATATGGAATAGCTGAGCCTCAAGTTACACGGAGTAGATGGGGTATATGGGGTGCTCAATTACCCTCGATAATAAGAGCGATTATAGGAACAGGATGGTGGGGTATTAACGTGTTCATAATAACCGAGATCATAGTCGGACTTTACCTTAAGCTTTCTGGAAATTTAACGTCCGTTGTAGGTCCTTTACTCAAAAGTGGACAAGCTAATTCATTCACTATATCTCTTGCCGATCCTTCACTTTTCTGGGTAGTTTTCGTTTCAGTAATTTTAGCTGAAATAGGAATACTGTATTATTCTCCCGTACTTAAAGGACAAGAGCCGTTAAGAAAGATGAGTTGGGTTGTAGCACCTATAGTAATGTTGTCTCTAATCTCGATATTCGCGTTTGAAGCTACTAAATATGGTCTAAGTTTTACATTACCCACGACCTTCAATGCTTCTCTACCTACAATCTTAGCATATTTAGGAGGGAACATGGCAAGTTGGCTGACAATGGCTATATCGATGCCTGACTTAACGAGATTTGCAGTAAATCAAAGGGCTCAAATATTCGGACAAGTGATATTGCCATTCACTTATGCTATATTCGGACTTTTTGGTATAATAGGGTCTGGAATAGTGTATTCCTCAACCCATCTCCTCGTCATAGATCCAGTCCTGCTCACTTTATTAACTGCACCTGCTCCGATTTCGATTTTATTACTAACTCCACTTTTAATAGAGACTTTCGCAGTTAATACACTTGCTAACCTATTACCTCCAGCTTATGACCTTAGTAACATCTTCCCTAAGAAGATAACGTGGTTTAGAGGAGTATTATTAGCGACTTTAGTTGGGATTTTAGTTGGAGCATGGAGCTTCTTAGGTAGCGCTTATGGTTTTATGGAGAGTTGGCTACTTACTTATGGTACTGCACTGGGTTCTATAGTAGGTATTAACATAGCTGATTACGTGTTTATCAGGAAATTTGACATTGATGTAGATTCTCTATTTACCACTAGAGGAGTTTATAGGTATCTGAGGGGATTTAACCCATCAGCGTTTCTAGCATTCGGCATCTCGGCATTAATAGGCTATCTTAGCGATCTAGGGATAAAGAACGTAATTACGCTATATATAGGGAGTTTAGGGCCTTTGGTTACTTTACCGTTGAGTATAATTCTATACCTGATTTTCATGAAACTATTTAAGAATTATTGATTTTTTCTATGAATTATAGAGAGGTAAAGAGTCTTAATTGACTCCTTATACTGTGTACCTTAATATATCTATATAATAGAAATACATAGTAATAGGAAATTTATGGTTATTTTATAAACTGTCTATAGTTAAGCATTATTATTGATGGAATTATTACTAAAAGGGACAGTAAGAATACAGCTTCAGGAGAAATGTCTACCCAGAAGTAGAGAGCAATTATGGGAGAAGATATTGATAGTAATGTAGATACAGAATCTATTAACGACATGGATAAATTAGCTGTTTTCGATCTAGAGATTACACTCACCTCCGGTAAATTGTCCATAGCTATAAATAACGTCCCGATAAAATTTATTATTATGAATAAAATTGGAGATCTTGTAAAATAAAGTAAAGCGTAAGTTATACCGGCTAATATTCTTGTTATTGCTAGGGTGTTAATATCCCCTAGTTTATCCGATAAGAACTTTGATGGAAATGCAGCTAAACTTATTCCAATGGTCTCAGTACTAAACATTATTCCTAACTCTAATAGACTACCCTTAATTATCTCAGTGAAGTATAACGGAATATACAAAAAGCTTGTTCCAAAGATAAATCTTATTATAGCTATTAATAACGGTAAGGTTGTAGCATTCTTATCCTCTTTCACTAATTTTATATACGATTTAACATCTACTCTCTTCATATTATTTACCCGTACATCAAATATAATAGATCTTATTCGTAATATAATTAAAATTACGATAATTATAATAATAAATGTTAAAATAAAATCAACTTTGTAACTTTCTTGGGCAATATAAGCGGAAATTAATGGAGCTGCCATAGAGGCCAATGGGACTATTGTAAAATAGATGCTCAACTCGTTCTTACTTAGCCTCCTTCCAATTATGACTCTCATTAACGGTACTCGTACACTAAATCCAATATATACTAAAGTCATTGCAATCAAAATTACTAGAAAAATATCTGATAAAATTAGAAAAACAATACCTATGCTTATTATCATTAATGAAAGCGTTAATAAGTTATAAGGATTAAGGAAATCGGCTAATATACCTATGCTTAAAGTTATAATCCCTTCAACTAAAGTTAAAATTAGATAAATTAATGAAATCTGAAATATAGTAAATTGTAATTGGATTCCTAAGTAAGGTTGTATAATAGTCCCAAATATTCTCACAGCAAAAGCCGCTAAAATAGAAGATAACATATATAATTTAGTTTCTTTATTTAAATTAAAAAAATTTGTTAACTTTAACCACTTTCTCACCTTATAGTATTATACTTAACTTCTTACCTTATATCTTAACTTTCCGAATAACTCCAGCACTTTTATCGTACATATAATGTTACTGTTCTTCACTAAATCTTATCTAGATAACTCAAATTTATTCTATTATATATAACATTAATTTCTATATCTATTTACAAAAATTTGTAAAGCTATCTAGTTAAATAATTATCACAAGTTATTGCATTTCTCCAGATGCTTTTATGTCTAAGCTTGAGTGAATATAATAATACTATTGATACAATCATTAAATATTAGTGTTTTTAAGGCAAAAGAATTGTCAGAGCGTAGTAAAAATAGCTTTTCATTAGTCAAAAATAATATTTATTAGAATTTGACTTTGCCTGGGTTAAATAGATCTTCTTTATCGTATGTCTTCTTATAGTTTACAATCTTACTTACATGCTCTCTCGGTAATCTATCATTTATATACATAGAATGTAAATTGAACGAACTTTCGGAGAACAGTTCTAAGAGTTTGTTGAATCTTTCTCTTCCTTGGACTATGAAGTAAGTATGTCCCTTCCAATCATTCGCAAATTCACTCTCTATTATTGGGTTTATTTCTCTAGTTTTAGTTATCCATTCTGATAACTCCTCTATTGGTATATGATATTGATTATAGTAGATCCCCTTCATTAGCATATTAGATGTCACGTATACTGCTGCAAAGAACAAGTTTCTTCTACTCCATAACATTGTCCCATCGTAACCCCCTTCTAGTTTTATCTCCCTGTTCTCAGGGTATGCAATTAATACCTGCCACTTATCAGTGGAAAACCCTGTAGATTTTTCAGTTAGTTTTGCAATTTCTGGAGACCTTAAAGTTATATGATATAAAGGTATTTCATCTTCATATATTTTCTGTATAAACTTAATTGCATCTTGATAAGTATCGAAAAGGAAAAGTTTGCTGGTGTCGTTGGTATCTTCTCGTTTTAAGATTTTTAATTGGGTAACTATTCCAGTAGTGCCCTCAGCATGAGCAGCTATTTTAATATCTCCACCTTTTAGAGTAACGAGTTTTCCCTTAGGATTAACCATAGTCACTTCGATCACTTGATCCCAGTTAGGTCCATATTCATAAGATCCTATCCCCCAAGAACCTCCGCAAAAATAACCTCCAACAGTGGTTTTCTGATATATAGTGGGATATACTCTTGCATTAAAGGAAAATTTTGCACCGGCTTCTGCTTCCACATAATCCTCGTATTCCCTAATCTTGTTCATTTTAGTCATATCTACAATGAGTCCTCCCCTCAGGGGGATTAAACCTCCTACAGTACCGTAACCTGCACCTCTAGGTATAAGAGGGATGTGCATTTGCAGAGCGAACTCAACTATGCTCATAACTTCATCCTCGTTTTTAGGGAAAGCCACGGCGTCGGCTTTTAAAGAGGTATATTCGGATAAGAGTGGAGACACAAAACTCCAATCTTTACTCTTATCTTCAACTATTTTAGGATCTTGTGACACTTCTATGCCTTGTTTAGTTAGGTAAATAAAAACGCTCATTTATCACACTTTTACTTTTTAATAAATAAAAAATTTATTAGGATCTACTTGGATATTTTCCAAGATTTTAAACATCAGAATTAAACTTTGTCAATTCAATAAGAGCATCATCTTATGCTTCTTAAGGCTTTATAAGCAGACTTTCCTTAACGCCCTAAAGGGCGTTTGGTTCACCTCATCGATCAGGAGCTACATCTCTCATCTGAGGGGCAGTCGAGAGGCTCAGAGAACCCACTCCCATTCAAATTCACAACAGCGCCAACATCACGGTCGCCCTCATGACCGCATGAACATTTAAACCATCGTGTCCAGTTTCCACTATCCTCTGCCCACGCAATGACTTTGAGGAGTACCTAAGGTAGCCTAGGATGGGGAGTCTACCAACGCCAGCAATCCTAACAGCTATCCTATCTAAGTCCACGTTATAGCTTAACCAAGGTGTTAGCCAAACTGACTGTTTATACGCTCTAAGGAACCTACCTCTTCTCGGGTTATTATACCAACCCTTGTAGATTGATAATGCGTCTCTGTAACAGTCCTGAGCTACCTTTGAAGGGAGGTATGTTCACTCCTTAACTTTTTAGTATAACTCCTCGTGGACTTTTTCTAGTACTCCCTCCTCTTTCGGATCTTTTACGTTCTGTCTGAGCCAAAACAAGGTTTACCTTTAACGCTTTCACATAGTTATTAACAAGTACTAAGGAGGGAGTCTGATAAACCAACCTTTATAGAAACCGTGGATCTGATTGGGTTATCCCTCCTAGTCATTGAATTGTTGTTAGGAAAAAGGTTTCTATCATAGAAAAATTTTAAAGGATAAAAATTATTATAACATAATCTTTTCTGAATAAATTAACTTTACCTCTTTCTCTTTTAACCTATTTAAGAATATTTCAGAGTCAATTACTTTTTCAGGTGGTAAAACCCCTCTACCTTCTACTTTCATATCAACAGTAATTACCGGCGATATACCCGTAACGTATTGGGTACCGTCGAACTCACCTTTAGGACCAGATATGAATTCCATCGAGACTTCCTTATTTAAGTACTTAAAAATCACTTTACATGCTTCCATCTCATTAGGCTTTTCATTATTATAACCCAATAGCCCTTTACTCCTCAGGAGCTCTTTAAGATACCTCCTTGCTTTTATTCCCATGACCTCTGCGTCATCTCCGAACAATCTCGATAGAAACGCCACTTGTTCAAAACCTGTCCCACCTTCCATCCAATCTACGTATTTCACTCCTTCAAAGGAACTAGGAAAAGTGGCGAGTTCGCTGTGTATAGTTAGGTATACTTTAATCCTACCTATTGTGAAGTCAACCTCTTCGCTTTTTGAAAGCGGTTTATAATATTTGTATTCACCGTTTTCAAACACGGGTGCGTCCATAACCATTTCGTCCATCTGTGTATCTATGCTCCAGTCTATTTTCTCGCTATAATTTATCCATCCGTCCCTAAGATTTATTGCCTCTGGAGTCCCAAACCTGTTATAAATGTATTTTGCTATCACATTCGTAACACCTGGTTCTGCACCCATCCCAACGAGCGCTAAAAGCCCTTCCCTTTCAAACTCGTCGTTTAGTTCTAGTTGTTTCCTAGTCATCCAATATAACCCACCTAGGTCTATATAATTTACTCCTGCCTTTAACGACGCTTTCATAGCATTTAAGTTAAAGTAATACTGAGCCGAGTTTATTACATAATCACTGTTTTTTATCTTGTTGGCAATATCGTCTACGTTATTTAAATCACCGTAAATATAGTCCACTTCCTTATATGGTGGCCTTATTATATCTACAACATTTACCTCGTGTTTTCTCAGTAACTCTTTGGTTATAACCCTACCTATTAGCCCAGAACCCCCCAGTACGGAAACTTTCAACCTTACTCACTCTGGCGGTATCTCCTTAAAGACCAGATCCAGTTCTAGCCCTTTAGACCTATTGGCATAATAGGAGTAAATATATAACGCCGAGCCTAAACCGTAGATTATTGCTAATGACGCTAATGTAGGTAGGTTTATAGGTAAAAGTATTGGGTTTCCCCATGTTATATATAGTGCGTAAATTAGGAACGCAAAAGTAGGGACACCTATCCAAGTGACGAGCGGTATACCTAAGATCTTTCTCTTGATTGGTACTGCGTTATTGTATATGTTTTTCCTGTAATAGGGCATTAACGCTGCTGATATAGCAAATACTGCATAACTTATCTCAAATATTACTGTAACGTCAACTATTGAAATTACCGGGACGTAGGCGTAAAGTAAGACACCGATAAGCCCTACTATAGATACTAATAGAGTTGATTTTAAGGGTATGTGAAATCTCTCGTTTACGTCTGCCATCCATTCAGGCATTAACCTATCGAAAGACCATGCAAACAAATATCTTGTAAGCCCTACTATTAACGGTGGGTTACTGTAGAAATTAGGTAACCAGAAGGCTATGAACATAATAATATACAGCGGAATACTTTTATCTACGAGAAGGGCAAAGAAAGGTGTAAATGTACCAATTGAAGAAAGGCTATTGTAAACAGTATCATTTAGCCCGTTACAGCTTATATATCCCCAAGAGGTTAAGAACCTCTCACCAAATGCGTTTATATTTAACTGTGTAAATAAGATATAGTAAACTGCTATAATTAATATAGCTACTATAATAGAATAAAGGACGTTTATCCTTATATTTTTCATTTCACCTGCCCAAGAAGCTGGTAAATTATACCAAGTATAATAATACCAAATAACTGGGATCCCGAGTACAGCGGCTGTCACGGGGTTTGCCACGAACGATAAACCGTTTGAAGTGGAGTACGATATTACCTCTTGGTAAGCATTGTTTATCCCAGTAAAGGCAGAGAGGGAATTAGAGAACTCTGTAGGATTAATAGTATATAAGGCGTAGAACATTATTATCGTAGTAATTATACTTATTATCCCGCTAACTAACGTAAATTTCCAAACTGTTCTATTAGAAACGGATAATATTGCTGATATAGCTATTATTAACAATCCAACTATTACACTACCTGTAGTACTAGAGAAAAAGGAACCTAAATTCATAAGACCATTATTGTTCAAAAACATCCCCAGACCCGAGAATAGGTACGCAAACCACCTTGCACCTAAATAACTATACAACCCTAATGATAACGCAAATGCCACGAAGAGTGCAAAGTAGTTAACAAACCCTATTGATGGGTGTGTAGCCCTGCTGTTAAAAACGTAGTCACCTCCGGCCCTAGGCATTGAGACCCCTGCAAGATAAAATAGGAATGCCATAGATAGTGTAGGTACAAGTGTTATCAGGAACGCTAAAGTCCAATTTATACCAGGGGCTAACCAGAGCCATGATATTATTAATATGGGCACTCCTCCGGTTACTAGGGCAAAAGTAGCTAACATTGAAGACCAAGGACTTACTTCCCTAACGAGTCCTGAAGTTTCTCTTATGAAGACCCTTTTGCTTTCCATAGCATGTTAGTTGATAAACATTTAAAAAATATATCTAAGGAGACTAGTGATTCATATTTACTGTTATCAGGGGTAAAAATGATCAGTATTAAAGTAAGTTAAGCTTAACTTTCTCTATAGGTATAACCGATATCTTGAAAATTATTCAATAATAGGCGTACATATATCAATATTAAGTGAAATCTGGGTATAAGTTTTTACGTAAACTTAAACATGATCAACCAAATATTTATATACTTTTTCATGAATAGTAAATTGAGGTGGTTGAATTGAGACCTCAGATCTACGCGGAGAAAAAACTTAATTCAAGTCTATATTATTATTATCTATTTCTTTATATGTTAAAACCTAAACAATAGTAGTAGTCTCATTCTATCTTCTGGTGAACATTAATGTTATCACAGTACATAAGCAAGACTCCTAAATCTAAAGTTCTCTTCGAAGAGAACAAGGAATTTATGCCTTACGGAGTTAGCAGTAACTATAGGTATTTCGATCCGTATCCACTTTATCTTGTTAGAGGTAAAGGCAGTAAAGTATGGGATATTGACGGAAATGAATATACAGATTATAATTTAGGGTTTGGAGTACTAGAAGTAGGTCATGCAAATGAGAGAATAATAGAGGTAATAAGCGATACTATTAAGGACAGTTCAATAATGGGCTTTGAATACTATAAGACCGGTACCCTTGCTAAGATTATATGTCAGAGATATGGAATAGATATGGTGAGATTCTCTTCATCAGGTACTGAAGCTACCATGCACTCAATAAGGTTGGCAAGAGCATTTACAAAGCGAAAGAAAATAATTAAATTCGAGGGACATTATCATGGTAGTCATGACCAATTACTCGTTAATGTAAATCCTTTAAAAGTTGGAGGAAAAGTTCCATCTTCTAGCGGAATTCCGGACGAAGTAATACAGAACACTATTATAGTAGATTGGAATGACATAGATTCATTTGAGAAAGTGGCAAAAGAAGACATTGCTGCAGTTATAATGGAACCAGTTGCGATGAATATGGGTTTAATACCTACCGATAAAGAATTTATGAAATCGGTATTCGAACTATCTAAGGATAAAGGTTTCTTGGTGATCTTCGACGAAACAAAGACCGGCGGAAAGTTTTATAACGGTGCAGCGGGATATTTCGGGGTTAAACCAGATATCATTATCCTAGGTAAAGCGATAGCTGGAGGGCTCCCGCTTTCCGTAATAGGTGGAAAAAGAGAAATAATGGAACTAATAGGGCCCGGGAAAGTAGCACACGGAGGGACTTTTAATGCTAATACTTTATCTGTTAACGCCTCAATAGTGACTTTAAGAGAACTCCTGACCGAGTCAGCATTTTACCAATTGCATAGACTAAGTGATATGTTAGAGATAGGTTACAGAGATATTGCAGAAGATCTAGGAGTAGAGCTGAGTGTAAGTAAATGGGGACCAAGTGGTTCAATATATTTCTCTGAAAAGGTTCCCAAAAACTATAAAGAATTTATAAGGATGGACTTTAGCAGGTGGTTCACGTATTTCTATGTTATGTTGTCAAAAGGAGTAATACCCATGGGAGGATTCAACGAACAATGGACAGTATCAATAAAGCATAGTGAAGAAGACATATTAAAACACATAGAAGTAGCAGAGGAAGCAATAAAGAAAGCAAAAGATACTAAGACTAATATGTCAATAGAGGAATCGTTCTGAGGTAGATGCTTAATGAGGCAAATAGACGCTTTAAAATCTCCCAGATTCACTCAGGTCTCCACATTCGGAAGGCTCCCACTGTGTCAAAAGTTAAATGACGGAGAAGCGGTGTTCATAGGTATACCATTTAATGATGCAACTAGTTATAGACCGGGCGCTAGATTCGGTCCCGCTGGAATTAGGCAAGGATCAAGACTATTAAGACCCTATAACCAATTCATGGACGTATATCCGTTTGACTCCCTTAATGTATGCGATATGGGAGATATTAACATAATCCCCGGGTATATTGAAGATACGATGAAAGTAATAGAAGAGGAACTACTAAAAATAGATGCAATACCGTTTATAGCAGGGGGAGATCATTCAATAACTCTCCCGATATTAAGAGCGATGTATAAAAAACATGGAAAAATTAACCTTATCCATTTAGATTCACACTACGACTTCTGGGACTCTTACTGGGGTAAAAAATATACGCATGGAACATGGCTAAGAAGGGCGCTAGAAGAAGGGATCCTTAATGAAGTAGTACAAATGGGGATCAGGGGTTCAGTGTATTCTAAAGACGATGTAGAAGATTCCAAAAAACTAGGTGTGAAAAGTTTTACAATAAGGGATCTCAAATATAGATTAAAGGAGGTTCTTAAAGAGTTACCTTCAGGTAAGACTTATGTATCGGTGGACATAGACGTAGTGGATCCCGCTTTCGCTCCGGGAACCGGGACTCCAGAGGTAGGAGGACTTACCAGCTTTGAGGTAATAGAAATCATAAGGAGTTTTAACTTTAATATTATAGGTTTTGATGTTGTTGAAATTTCTCCGCCCTATGATGTGAGCGAATTAACATCAATGTTAGGAGCTAATATAATCTTTGAGGGTCTTAGCGTTTTAGCAAAGAGGAGGTAGGATTTTTCCTTTTCTGAGTAGTATCCCATAAAAACGTAGTATTTTCTAGTGATTATAATAATAAGTCGTAGCAGATCGAGAAAACTAGTAGTTACTTTTTAATGACTTTCATAATGTATTAAAATAATATTGTTATACTTAGTTAGAAAATAAAGGGGAGTGTTCTCAAACAGTCACCAAATTCGAAAATCATTTGTAATATTATATCAGTTTACTCCTAATATACTGTACCCCCTTCAAGTAAGCCTCGTTCAAGGGAGTTCTCTGCCTTGAATAAACTACCGGGTACATGACATTCAACAAGGCTAGACTATACTCAACTATCCCCACGTCCCTATTAACAGCCCTCGTGTCCCTTGCCAACCTAGCCAAGTGGGCCCTACAGTAAGAATGATAACTCTCCACAGTGTAAGTATACTCCTTACCCACTACGTGGTTGTCGAGTACTTGGTAAACTGAATAACCGTCAGTGTAGTACACCCTACTCTCGGGTAGGGAGTTCTAGAGGAAGCTGAAAGTCCTATAACCCCTATCACCCGTGATAAAGAAGGGTACACCATCTGCCAACGCGTTCCATATCCACAAGTCTTCCCTCTTTTGCCCATGTCTGGCCCACACGTAAGTCCAACTCTCGTCGAGCACTGTAGCTTTTGCCGTGAAACCCTCTAATCGTCCTTGCAAGAGTAGTAGGTAAGCATACGCTTCTACCCCTTTCCTCCTTATAAAGCTGTATATCGTAGTTAACGGTTTCCCTTCGACCCTCGCTATCCCCCTCATGCTCATCCTATTCGTGTATTCTTTCAATACCCTCTCTTTTTGTTCCTTGCTCATCTTGTGGTTGGTCGCTTGGTAGGACGTCTTCTCGCAAGTCTTGCACTTGTATTTTGTTTTTCCTCTAGCTGATCGTCCTTTACTACTCTGTTTGATTTGCACGAGGGGCATGGTGGTCTTTCTCCTCTCCTCCTCTTTATCCCGAGTTTTTTAGTGTAGTAGTATAGTGTTGATGGTGGTGTCCCTAACTTGGTGACTTGTACTCCTAGTAAGTATGCTGCTATTGTGTAAGCGAGGTCTTCCGGCTCGTGTTTTCTCGGCTTAAATTCCTTAAAGCCGAGGGTATTAGCTGTGTAGGGTTACGAGGTCCATCTCGTAGACCCCTTAAAATCTCGTGACCCTTGCACATAAGTGTTTCTAAAGTAATGTTTGCCTTTATACTTCTAGCCCTTTCCTGCGAGTAGTGTTAGAAAGGATAGTTTTTAGGGAGTGTTCTCAAACAGTCATGAAATTCGATAAGTTTTTGTAATATTATATCAGTTTACTCCTAATATACTGTACGCCCTCCAAGTAAGCCTCGTTCAACGGAGTTTTCTCCCTCGAGTAAACTACCGGGTACATGACATTCAACAAGGCAAGACTATACTCAATTATCCCCACGTCCTTGTTAACGGCCCTCGTGTCCCTTGCCAACCTAGCCAGGTGGGCCCTACAGTAAGAATGATAACTCTCCACAGTGTAAGTGTACCTCTTACCCACGACGTGGTTGTCGAGTACTTGGTAAACCGAGTAACCGTCAGTGTAGTATACCCTACTCTCGGGTAGGGAGTTCTGGAGGAAGCTAAAAGTCATGTAATCCCTATCACCCGTGATAAAGAAGGGCACACCATCTGCCAACGCATTCCATACCCACAAGTCTTCCCTCTTTCGCCCACGCCTGACCCCCACATAAGTCCAACTCTCGTCAAGCACTGTAGCTTTTGCCGTGAAACCCTCCAGTCGCCCTTGCAAGAGTAGTAGGTAAGCATACGCTTCTACCCCTTTCCTCCTTATAAAGCTGTATATTGTCGTTAACGGTTTCCCTTCGACCCTCGCTATCCCCCTCATGCTCATCCTATTCGTGTATTCTTTCAGTACTCTCTCCTTTTGTTCTTTACCCATCTTGTGGTTAGTAGCCTGGTAAAACGTCTTCCCACAAGCCTTACACTTGTATTTTGTTTTTCCTCTAGATGAGCCGTTCTTTACTACTCTGTTTGATTTGCACGAGGGACAAGGTGGCCTTTCTCCTCTCCTCCTCTTTACCCCGAGTTTTTTAGTGTAGTAGTATAGTGTTGACGGTGGTATCACTAACTTGGTGACTTGTACTCCTAGTAAGTATGCTGCTATTGCGTATGCGAGGTCTTCCAGCTCGTGTTTTCTCGGCTTAAAATTTAAATCCCTTAAAACCAAGAGTATTAATTGTGCAAGGGTTACGAGGTTCATCGTGTGGATCCCCATAAATCTCGTGACCCTTGCACATAAGTGTTTCTAAAGTAATGTTTGCTCTCATTATTTCTAGCTCTTTCCCGCAAGTAGAGCTAGAAAGGATAGTTTTTATAAATACTCTATTATTTTTACAAATACTTTTCGAATTTGGTGACTGTTTGAGAACACTCCCAGTTTTTATAAATACTCTATTATTTTTACTAATACTTATCGAATTTGGTGACTGTTTGAGAACACTCCCGATTAGTTCAATTCTTAGAAAATATTTCTATCTTATAGGTGGGATCACTCCAAAAATTAGCACATAATATCGTTATTTTTATAAGGAGTTTATTGAAAACTTTCTTTTATACAAACCGTAATAAACATAAATTATTAAGTTTAACGGTACTTCCTTATAATTTATATAATGTAATACAACCGAGTCATGATTTCTCTAGCTTAAAATTGCTTACCTTAGAGGCCCAAAAATCATTTTACAAAACACAATGTGGCCGAGCCTTTCCTCGTCTCTACCCGAGAGTTGGGTATTCCGCTCCTTCACCTTAGTCCCCAGCGATACTCGTCTACCCCTTTACCCACTTTCAAAGGGTAGGGTAAGTAAGGGGTCCTTCAGGCTGTTCTTGTTATTGCTACTCCTACCAGGTAATATTACCGTCTGATACAGTGTTCGATTGGACTCCTGAGACCACTTTTAAATTCATTTGAATTAAATTCAGGTGATGAATTTGAGGGGTCTAAGGTATTGGGACTGTTCTCATGCAGTCATGAAATTCGAAAATTATTTGTAATATTATATCAAATTAACGCAGTGTGTTTAATCGTCTTCAAATGACCTCATTTAAGGGTGTAGCCTCTCTCAAGAAAACACAAGGGTAAATAACTTGTGCTTTTTAGACCTACCTACGAGGACATCACAACCTTTATACATATAATGTTTTAAAAAACAATATTTTCCCTTTACAATTCTAGGTCTTTTCAATAGTTCAAGATAGTAAAAATAATTTTTATAAATACTCTAATATTTTTACAAATACTTTTCGAATTTGGTGACTGTTTGAGAACACCCCCCAAGGTATTAAGGAGGTGTATGGCCATGCTGTGTGTACTCACATTCATAGTACACTTAGTTAGAGCGTGAAGGACAACACGGAGTCTGAGACCACGTAATGGCCTCTAGTGAGATAAGGAAAAAAGTCCTTTGCCCTTTAAAGCCCGAAGCATATACAAATTTTATAACTTTCTAAAACTATTTTATAGTATGCAACTTAAAATTGAAGAAGTAATAGAGCTTATCTATAGAATTTTCAAGAAAATAACTTATGACCAATACGCAGTATATATTTCGGAAGAGCTAGCGGAGTCTGAGGTTGACGGGCACCCGGACCACGGCTTACAACTAATCCCATATTACTTAGAGCTGGCTAAGGGTAATCCCGTAGATATAGGTGGAACAAAGGTCCGCCCTATTAATCCTAAGGCTGAGGTGGAGATCAAGGGAGAAAACTTAGTCGAAGTAAACGGTAACTTTACCTTTGGGCAAGTGGTTTTGAGGAAGACTGTCGAATACTTAGTAAAGAAGGACTTAGAATATTACGTTATCTTTGGGAAAAATGTAAGCCATATAGGTAGGTTAGCGACCTTTACCAGGCGGTTAGGAGCTAAAGGATATATAAGTATCATTATGGCTAGGAGCCCCCCACTGATGGCCCTAAAGGGGATGACAAGAAGGGTCGTAGGTAATAACCCGATAAGTATAGGTTCACCTGAACTGGTAATAGATACAGCACTTAGTGTTACCTCTTTCGGTAATGCTTTACATAAGCTTATAAGAGGGGAAAAATTCGATGAAGAAGTCATCGTGGATAAGGACGGGAACTTGAGCAGGAACCCAGAGGATCTGATAAAGGGTGGTTCTCTATTACCCATAGGTGGATATAAAGGTTTTAACCTAGCTTTAGGGATAGATTTGATAACCTCTAGTTTTGCCGAAGACACAGACGTGAATCCCTTTTTTGCTGTGGCTTTCAAAAATAGAGGTGACGCTGCAAAAAAGGTGATCCCTAAGCTTCCTAAGGGCTACCCCTTATTAGTGAAAAAGAGAAAGGAGGTGATCGAAGTTGAAGAATCCGTCTGGAATAAATTAAAGGAGTTAGCTTAAGGGCTATGCATGGCGTATGCTAAAGGATCTTTTACTAAAAAGTGCGAAACCATTTATACATCAACTTTCCCTATCTGGATTTTGGATAAAATCCAAGAAGCCTGACGTATTTTTAGTAATTGTAGCTGGTTATTCCCCTCTTATATCTATCTGAAGTTTTAACAGTTTCTACCCAGAAAAGGTAATCAGTTAGTGAGTTTTACGGCTTGGTCGCGTTTTCAGCAAAAGCTCTCTATGTCTAGATCTATCATTGTAAATTAGGAACATCATTTAAGGGTTTTATTTTTTATGGATTATTTCGGCCTTTATTTTAAATGTAATTCTCCTTAAAGAATATAAAATAGGCAAAGGACTTAAACTTCTATGCTAATAAAAAATGCTAGAGCAGTAAACCTTGATGATAGGCTCCACAGTATTTACGTAAACCCTGAAGGTATAATAGAATGCATAGACTGCATGAAGAAAGACGGAGAAGTAATAGACGCTCAAGGTAGGATTTTATTACCACCATTTATAAATCCTCACTGTCATCTTGGTTATTCTATGACAATTGATATATCAAGGCATAATATTACCGGTACTTTAACAGAAGGGGCCAGGATAGTGAGAGAGGAGACTTCAAAGAGGATCAACGAGGAGGAACTCAAACAAAGACTAAGTAAAATTATCGAAATTCTTTTCTCACACGGTATATTTTACGTGAGGACCCATGAGCTCATAACGCTGGAAAGTAATATAGCTTTAAAGACCCTTAAAGTAAGGGAGAACCCTCTGGTGAATATACAAGTCGTTACCTTACCTGCAACTGGAGTTATGGAAGAAGGGGAAGACGAAGTTATTAAAACTCTCGAATCGGGTGCTGAGGTGGTAGGATTCGTCCCCCAAATGGAGCTTAATTATGAGTTAGCGGTAAAAAGCGTCAAAAAGGCTTTTGATATAGCGGTCGGTTTGAATAAGTTAGTAGACGGACATGTAGACGAGACTGATGACCCATCATCGAAGTACACTGAGCTGGTAATCGCAGAAGCAATGAAGAGGGGATACGGAAATAAAACTACGATAAGCCATATGACTGCGTCTCATTCATATGATAACTGGTATTTCCACGAGCTCCTCTATAAATTAGTAGATTCTGGTGTTAGTGTAGTCTCTAACCCTATGGTGAGCCTTTACTTACAAGGTAGGTACGACCCCTATCCTAAGAGGCGTGGAATAGCGAGGATAAAAGACATGTTAAATAAGGGAATTAATGTAGGGATAGGTACGGATAACGTTATGGACCCTATTTTCCCTTTGGGGGATTATAATATGCTGAGGGTCCTGAACTACGCGTTTATCGTAGACCACTTCTCTGTCCAAGATATCCCGCTTTTGTTCAAGACAGTCACTTACAACTCCTCTAATATTTTGGGGATAACAGATTACGGCAGACTTGAAGTAGGTAAAAAGGCTGAATTTATTATCCTGAACGAGAGGAGCTTGTCCGATGCAATTTCGTATACGTCGAAGCCGTTTTTAGCAGTAAGGGGAGAATACATGGTAATGAACAGACTTGAGTCAAGTGGTGTTATTAAGCATGACTGACGATACTATCGCTGAAAGGTTTAAGAGGACTAACGTTGAATACTCTACTGACCTCCAGGAGAGGATTGTAAAATCCCGAGATCTTACTAAGTTTGTGAAATCTCTTTCTATTCCAGACATTGTCGTTTATCCTAAAAACGAGGAAGACGTTATTAAGATCGTGGAATTCGCTTTAGAAGAGCATGTCCCTATAGTCCCGAGAGGTAGCGGTCACGGCAGTGTAGGAGGTGTTATACCGTTAAAGGGGGGAATATTAGTTGATATGACGAGAATGAATAAGAGAATCGAGGAGGACGAGGACACGATCACATTGGAGGCAGGTTCACCTATAAATTTTCCAGCTAGGGTATATCCGACTCTCTGGAAAAGAGTTACCATAGGGGGTAATTTCTGCGGTGGGTCGTGGGGTATAGGTTCTTACATGTACGGTATTAACTGGGACCAAGTAATTGAAGCCAGGATGGTAAACCCGCTAGGTAGTGTAGTGACCCTAAAAGGAGGGGATATAAAGATCGCGGCTCATGCTGAAGGGACTACGGGGATCGTTACATCTTTAAAAGTCTTGAAAAAGCCTGGATATAGAGAGGAAGCGAGGATTTACTTATTCGGGAGACTGAAAGACGCTGTAAGAGCAATAACTAAGGTCTATGAAGAGTCTCCTCCTTTATATCACTTGTTACTGAGGTCTCCTCAGATGTCCAGGCTTACTAAGCATCTAGGAGAGTTTAATAAGTGGCAACTTCTTATAGTATATTTTTCTGAGTCGGAACCTGAGGAGAAGGATCTCCCGCGTCAGAGCTACGTGAACGGAAAAGTCTTATGGGAAAACCGGGATATGTTCTTCGCGGGAGTATATCTTAAACATTTTAATGAAATGTATTATTCAACAGTTCATGTTGAACTTGATAGAATGGAGGGTATAATGGAAAAGTTTAAGGACGAGTATCTCGAGGTGGAGTTTGCTAATGATAGGCTAGCCCACATAGACATTATGTCAAATAGGCCAATCAACTTTACCTTGGATAACCCTTTTAGCGTGGATGACATTAAGATAAATAGTAGGTTAAGGAGAGATCATTTACAAAAAATTATAAATTATAAAAAAAGATATGATAAAGAAGATCTATTTAACCCCGGTAAGGTTAGTCTGGAGGTATTTCAGTAAAGACCATTCTTATATCTATTCCGTCCTTTTTCATTCTATACCATTTAACTATTTCATACCACACTTCAGCTGTAATTACTATCCCCGCCAATAGTGAGACTGAAGGTATAATATTACCAGAGAATAGATCGTAACCGAAGCCATTGGGTGTATACGTTAATATTCCATATCCTAACATTAGTCCTACAGCACTCCCTACTGCTATTATTGATAAAATACTTGTAATTAATAATTTAGAAGTTATTTCGTTTTTCTCTTTTTTAGAAAGTTTTAGTGCTCCTAATGAAGCTATAAAGTATTGGAATAACATATAGCTGATAACCCCGAACATTAGAGATAGAGAAAAGCCCTGATAAATTTCTAGGTAGTTAAAGATTAACGCAATAGCTAAAAATACTAGCGTTGATACGTATGGTGATTTAAGCCTAACGCTCACGTCAGCAAACTTTTCAGGTAGCATTCTGTCAAAACTAGCAGCAAACATAGCCCTTATACCCGCAACAGCTCCTATGAGTGCGTAAGAGATGTACCAGGTTAGCCCCGAAATTAACAGTAGTAGAAGTAGTGGGATGTTGTGAATAGCAGGGATAATAACATATGCCAAGAGAGAGTATGGGGCAATGGGTATCCCTGAACCGGAAGAGGTAGTCCAGCCGTTTACTGAAGTATATAGGAAGAACCTTTGCCCTATATCAGCAACTATTATGTAGACAAGTATTACAGAAATTATTGCGGCAACTACATAAGAATAAAGTATCCCTGCTCTGATTGTCTTATATCCCTTCTTTACTTCACCTCCTACCCATACCGGAGCGTTATTGTAGATGAATAAATTGCCCATGATCATGATCCCTAGCATTAAAGTCCCGAATAAACTAAAGGGGGGTATTGATGATGAGACCAGATCGGAATAATAAGGGCCTTTAAACTCTGATGACAGGGAATTAAACGCTGAGACAAATCCTCCCTTTCCTATATATGCAAGGAGTATTATTATGGCTATAGTCCCTACGATCTGTAATATGGTTAAACTCGATATGACCCGCGCGACCCACTTTATACTGAAGACCATAACTAAGCCTACTAGTAGTATCATTAGAGTAGTAAAGGCAAAATAGTAAGTGGTGTTTGAGATCAGTTCATTTCCTAAGTTAATCAAACCTTGGTTGTGAAAAGCGACTCCTATAGCCTGAAAAAAAGGTACTATTACAAGGCTCATTTCAGTCTGAACATCAATCCCAATCCCGTAACCGAATAAGTTCACCAAAGCCTGGATGAGTCCCACTCTGGGCCCTAAATATCTCGATACGTAGATATAATCAGCTGCTGTTTTAGGAGTTAACCTACTAATATAATAATACATCATCGCCGTGGGAAGAGCAAGCAGTGCTCCAATAACAGTAGCTAATATCCAGTTTGCCCCGGGGAAGAAGAAGGCGAAGGTTAAAGGATATGCTATACTTGCAGCTGGTGCTAAATACATAAAGTTCATTAGGAATACATCCCTTCCATTGAGGGTTCTCACCAAACCTGAGGTCTCTCTAACAAAAAGTTTTTTACTTTCCTCTCGTGACATGGAGATCTCTTATGATTTAACTGAAATAAATTGTTATTATAAGGATTACGTATTAATATTTAAATTTTTTAAATGCTTAAGCATCCTTATAAAATAATGTGAAATATATTATGTAACTAGTGTACCCTAGACCCCAAAATCATCACCCTGAATTTAATTCAAATGAATTTAAAAGTGTGTTGAGGAATTGAATTGAATATTCAACCAAATCATTAATATTATCCAACAAGAGCAGCAATAACAAGAGTAGTCTGAAGGACTCCCTACTTGTCCTCCCCTTTGCGAGTATTAGGTAAAGGGTGTAGATGAGCATTGCTAGGACGAAGAAGCGGAAGACCCAACTCTTAGATGAGGTGAAGACGAGGAAGGACTTGGTCATCTTGTACGAAGTCTCTATCGGCGTCCTCACCTTGTTATACCACTTTATCACGGACCTCTTGTTCACGTCCAAGTTGGTCGCCTTTGCCAAGTACTTCCCCTTCCTGCCCTCGTATACTATTAGCCTGAAGGTAACTCCTTTCCCCTTGGGTTCCGCAGTGTACTTCCCGTCATACTTGTGCCTCACCCTTACCTGCAGGGACTGACATTATGTAGTCGAAGTTTTTGAGGTAGTTTAGTACGTCTACGGAGTAGAATCCTGCATCGAGTACTATTAGGTCTATCTCGAGCCCCAAGGCCAGGACTTGTCCTACCAAGTCTTGTACTGTAGTTTTGTCATCCCTTTTTTCACGGGTGTGCAAGCTAGTATGAGTGTTTTTTTCTTTACGGTCGTCGTGGCTGTCGCGTAGTCCCGTGCCTAGTTTTGACCCGCTTACCTATGGGTTTCCCCCGTACTGGTGGGGGTTAGGTCTATTGAGGTCCTTATTGTTTTTCTTTCCCCGAGTAGTTTTAGGGAGTTTTTCTTTATCTCGTGTATCATGGTGTTTATTGCTTGGTCTTGTCCTTCTACGTAGTTTCTCACGGTTTGTGGTGATATTCCGAGTCCTTTTGCTTTGTTTTCTATTGAGTCGTTTGGTAGTGCTGCTGTTGCGAGTGTTTTCACGACTTCTCTCGCTTTTCTCCCCTCGAGGGGTAGAATAGGAAGTAATTTTAGTCCTATTTGCTTGTTTATTGTTGGGTAGGGGGAGTCTGGTAGTACCAAGTGAACTCCCTCATAACGTATTACCGCTCCCCCTACCTTAAGTTTTTCTTTTATTACAAAATTTTTAGGGTTTACTATAATTATTCTTTGAAATTATTTTTGTAAAATGATTTTGGGGTCTAGGGTGAAGTACATTTGCATTAGCAGTAGTAGTTGTTAATGCTTGAATAGGATTAAGTCCATTAACTGCAAACATTGCAAAAGCTGTTAAGATGGCTGAGAAATCGATGATGCTATTCCTATAAATGTTAACGCCCTATAAGGAGTATGGTATTTTGGATGGATCTTTGAGAACCATTTTGGAATTACATTATCTCTAGCCATAGAGAAGTAAACCCTTCCAGCATTACTTTGCATTGCTACCGCATCAGAAAACGCTGAATTCATTGCAACAAGGAATAATCCCATCGAGCCTATTATACCTAAATATAATCCCATCACTATTATACCCGATATTGTCTGAACATCTGGGTTTGGATTATTAGTTAATGCTGATAAATTATTTACTCCCAAACCTGCAACTATAGCATATGCCATTTCAGTCAACACTGCACCAACTATAAATACGCCTAAGCTCAAAGCCCTCAGTATTTGTTTAGGATGCTCAACTTCTTCACCTAAAGGTGCAGATCCTCCATAGCCGATAAAGCTCGTAATTGAAAAGACCATTGCTAATCCCAAAGCTCCAGCAGGTCCTCCGTAGGGTGCAAAATCCTTAGCGTATTGAGGCCATGCAAAGGGATTAAATACTGCTAATGTATTATCTGGTGCCTTAGTAATTACAATTGCTCCTATTACTGCTAAAAATGCCACTTCGAATAATGAAGCGAATTTCAAAGTAGTAATCTGAGGTCTTATTCCTATTATTGCTAATGTTATTGGAACTATTACGAATACTAGAATTAACGGTAACCAGAGCCAAGATGGTAGGACTATATGGTAATAGTAATCTAAGAATGCTGGAATAATAGCACCGCCTATGTAAGTGGGAATTGCGGCAGTACTTGTTACTTGATATAAGACTTAAAGTAATCCAGATATGGTAGCCTGGTACGGGGCCAAAGGCGTTAGCAATATAACCATAATATCCTCCAGCACTTGCATGTCTTTTAGCTAGGTGATATAACGTATTTACTTCTAAATACATTGCCAACGTAGCTAATAGGAATGCTAAAGGTGTTAATGCAAAGGCATATGCGATTGCAGAAGTTATAAAGACTACTACGTCACATGCTGGTGCCATTGCTGCTATTTCTTCAACTAAAGCCCCTAATGTACTAACTTGACCCTTCTTCAAACGGGGAACTTCTTGCTGACTCATCACTATTATTAAGGGTAACCCTAATTTATTATAGGTGTGTAGGTTAGTGTGCCATTAAAGCATATTCTATATAAAGAAACATTAAGAATTGCAGACAATGCTGAGAGTACTTGAAAGAAAGTACTATGCAATGTAATGTTGCCTTTGCGTACTACGGCATAATATACGATACCTTTATTAGTTGAAACACCACTAATTTGTGTTATCGCGAAAGGAAGGCTGTACGTTTTATTATTGTATATTAAAGAAGAATTTAGATAAATCAAAGTGTTTATCCTAGAGATAAGGTTATTTGACGATATGTTTACACTAATGTTGGCATGGACATTTATGTAATCAACTATTATAGAGTAATTTCCATTGCAATAAGCTAATGATGTAGGAATAGGTAACTGGCCTTGTATTACACATGTGTATGTTTCTCCCTTAAAGGTTGAGGGAAATGAAAGACCTAGTAACATTAAAGAAATCAGAAGCATGGTTACAAGTTTAATCGTTTCATGTATATCCCTTACGTTTCTTAATATATAAGTTTTATCGTGATAGTTTACTATAAAAAGTAAAAATAATCTGCTTAATTTACCACAATACGTGCAACAATCTACAGGTTTAATTAGTAATTTTTACCAGACTCATTATATGAATGTTATGAAATTAAAATAAAACCTTACCAACCTATCCATATCCACCAGTCATTAATCCATTCAGATACCCATTTATCTGGACCTGTAGGCAAATTCTTACCAAACTCTGTAAGCTCAAAATATTCCTCCTTATCTTTTACGTATTTCCTAACTATTCCATATGTTAATAGATAACTTATTGCAAAATCAAAAAAGCAACCATAAGCTGTAGTTTTTTCCCTAAGCTCACTTACCTTTAGCGGGCCATCCTTTAAAGCAGAATATATTTGGTTAACTATAATTCTTAAAGGTCTCTTAGACATATCCATCACGTGATAGTATCTGGTTTGATATTTCTATTTTTCTCCGATACGTTTTCTATTCTTACATTACCACTGCTGCAGCACGAAGTAGTAGACGAAAGTATGTCTGTTGTACTACATGCACCAGGAGCTAACTCTACCTCTATGTTATCTTCAATACTACCAGAGGTAGATTTAACCTCTTTTCTATTTGTTATTTTCATGATTGATATCCTCAATATTCTCTTCTACATTACTGATATTTAATAATAGTTATGAGTTCATTTTTTTGAACTATTAAATAACCTTATAAGAAGCACTCTAACCACCTTATACATGTGGATAAAGTAAACGAGTGTGGAGATAGTGTCGTCATTAAGCTATTTATATTTGTATAACGAGTATTACTTATGGGTAGGAAGCCTGTAATTAGGCAAGATTTAGCGTGTCCCTCTTGTGGTAGTCACCACGTCGTTAAGTGCGGTAAGCCTCTTGGTAGGCAGAGGTATTTGTGCAGGGATTGCGGTAAGTACTTCCTCAGTGACGCGAGTTATCACCACTACTCCAAGGAGTTGAGGGAGGAGGCTTTGAGGATGTATTCTAATGGCATGAGTATGAGGGCTATTTCTAGGGCCCTTAATGTGCCTTTGGGTACTGTGTTTACATGGGTTAAGCGTTATGGTGGGCAGAAGTATGAGAAGCTAGTGGACTTGTGGAGTAGGGCTAAAGAGTTAGTCAAGGGTAAGGTCGTTACTAAGGTTGTTGACGAGATGTGGACGTACTTGTATAGGAACACTAGGGCTTTCAACAAGCGGGTGTTTACTTGTTATGTGTACACGAGTCTCGGGTTTTACCTAGTTTACTCTGTGGGTGATAGGGACGAGGACACTTTTCGTGAGGCCAAGGGCTACTTGCCTGACGACGGTAGGTGGGTTAGTGATGACTACAGTGTTACTTTTGGTTAAAAAACCACACGGTAGTCTCACCTGTTAACCCCAACGAGTCCTTCCACTCCTCACTGAGGGATAGGCTTGTGCGTTTCAAGAGGGCGACGAAGGCTGTTAACAGGAGTATAAATATGGTGAAGTATTCTATAGCGCTGGTCTTGTGGGAGAGAAGGCTAATCCCAGAATTTGTAGCTTAATGACGACACTATCTCCACACTCTCATCATTCATAATTTCTTTTATAAATGGCATAGGCACTATCTTAACTCACTCTATTATACCTGCAATAATCGCTCATGAAATCTTTGTTATTTTCTATATTAGAAAAAAAATAGAAAATTATTTAAAAAATTAGAACATTCTTTGTTCTTCTGCTTGTCTTAGATATATTTTTCTCATCAGTAATATATCGACTACAGTTAGTACCAAAACCCACGGTAAGGTTCCGAGGAATAAATAGGGGATCGAAAGTGTGGAATTATGGTTTGGCGCACTTATGGGTAAACTATGGTCGTAATAGGAATACACGGTTAAAAGCATTGATGATAAGAACGGATTTACATAATCCACTACTGGATTACTGTAAGGATACACAGTATATAGGAAGTATGAGGCTATGGCTATAAACATCGGTATATAAAGTAGGAAGAGTGAGTATTGTAACATTTTTATTTTAATTAGAGAGAACAGCTCAATAAGGATCGCTATAGATATTAAGAATAGCCCTTCAAAGAACACGCCTACTACTAAAAGTGCAGGATTTGACGGAAAGATAACACTACCCTCTAACTTAGTAAGTATCATAAATACTAGCATTGAAAATATACCAATAATTTCAGAGTCTAGAAGATTTGCTGAATAGAAGGCTAGTACGTATTTAAGTGGTGTCAACTTAGAGAACTTAAACATAAAAGGTAAAGCTTGCGCGTTAAAGAATATTGCATATGCTACGCCTATTGCGAATGTAGAAAGAGCGATTAACGTAGTCGAGCTATATCCTAGAGAGATGTAAAGTGCGTACTCTTTGAAACTCGAAGGCTTATAAACGTTAATAAGTAACATTGAAAGAATACTCCAGAATATTAGAAAACCTAATACCCAACTCAGATTAGCCTTTGTTACGAGTCTTGTTATATATGATATGAACAAGTTCTTCATGTTCACACCCCGTAAAGTCTATCTATAGTGCCTAACAAGCCTATTTTCATCCCCTCTTTACCTTTAACTAAGGACACTTTTTTACCAGATACTCGCAAAATTAAAATAGCGTCTTCGCTTTCCCCTTCTATTACTGAAGCCTCTAAGAAGTCTTTAACCGTTATAGGACCGTAAAGACTGCTATCTGATAAAACATAGAGCTTATAGTCTGGGAACTTGCTAAGTATATCCAGATTGTGAGTCGTAATTATTCCTTCTTTTCCAAATTTCTTTATCCACTCAGCAACTATACTCCTTCTTGCAGGATCTATGTTTTCAAAAGGTTCGTCAAGTAAGATGATCCTTGGCTTTGCCGAGAAAGCTAAAATATTGCGCAGTAGCAGAGATTGTCCTGTTGAAAGCTTGAAGAGTGGCGACTTTAAATCAATGTCTAAGTCTACTTCCTTCAACAGCTCTGAGAAGAGCCCTTTATCCACGTTCATTTCTTCTGAGTATATATCTAATATGTTATTAATGCCATAACCTAGGTTATACACCTCTCCTAGATTTGTAGATAGACCTAGATAGTTCTTAATTTCTCTGACCTCTTTTCCGTCGATTCTTATTGAACCTTTATATGGGAGTAAGCCAACAGTAGCCTTAATTAGTGTTGTCTTCCCAGAACCGTTTTTGCCTATGATGAATACTTTCCCATCTATTTTTGCCGTTAGATTTTTTATAACAACCCACTTCCAGTAGCTTATTGTAACATTTTGATATTCAATCATCATGAATAATGTAAAAATCTGGATATATAATGGATCAAGATTGTTCAAAGAGTTGAACGCATAGTTCAAAAATATGAATTAATATATCAATTTAAATAATAGGAAGAAGAAAGATTTACAATGAGCTATGATATTGTCGATGAAGCTAAGAAACAAACTTACAAATTCTTATTACGTAAAGGAAGAAAAACAATGTCTATGTACTATTTGATGTGGGGCCTTTACTCTCTCTCTTTGTCTGTTAGTGTTCCACTTTTATATTCGTTAATTCCTCAATTTTACGTTCTTCTCTTTATTTTAATCCTTATGTTTTTACCTAATTACTATACTGCAAAAATATTTTATGTATCGATTAGGAGTTACCTATTACTTTACACAAATAGTATAACTGCGGAAAGAAAATTCAGGAAAAATTACGTTAAGTCTTATATTATAAGAAGTATAATCACATATCTTGTTGTACTTCTTTCCTACTTCTTTAAACCCCTTCTATTCTTATTTATAATTGCATCAATACCATTATTTATAGTTGTTGAAAGAAATCTTTATAGATATTTATTCGTTAAAGAATTTAGAATCGCTAGGGGAAAGTATTACGATAAGATTGCAATATATACGTTAAATCTAATACCAGTTATGCTAGCCTTCTTTTACTTATACTATATATCTGAAAATACTATATTTTACTTTACTTCAATAGCTATAGGCTATATCTTCGGAATTTTATGGCTCATATTCTTCGCACTCTCAATGACTGATTTAGTGGAGGTTGATAAAGATGAGTGACGAGAGAAAAGTGCAAACACTTAAGGAAATTATGGATCTACTAAAGGAGAATGCATTAACTACGAGTATTAGGCTAAGTATACTCCTTACCCTTTATATTTACGCCAAAGTCACCTTCAGCGAACTGTTAGCTTATACTTCTTTGAAAAAGAACACTCTTTACGTAAACTTACAAGTTCTAGCAGATAACGGACTGATAAAGTACAAAAAGGCTTTCTCGCTAAAGGGGGTAATTAGTGTAGTAGAGATAACGCCTAAAGGTAGGGAAGTAGTAGAGAAATTGTTTGAAATGATTGAGAATATAAAAGAGGAGGAGAAATAGTCCTACCTGCCTTTCTTGTATTAGTTAAGAAATTTTATATGAAAATTCTATATAAATTTTTAACTACTTTTAGCATTTTACGTAAAATCCTAGGTACTCCACGAGGTACTCCCCTTGGGGGAACTCGCCAACGGGCACGGACCTGCCACCCTCGACGACCCGTGCGTCGGACTTGAGCTCCCCCACAGTGTTTCCACGGAGAGTCCTAGAGTTCACGTACCACGAGTCGAAGACTATAGCCTTCACGTTGAAGCCGGCGAGGGAGGGTAACAACTCTAGGGAGACGTTGACCTTTGTCTCGGACTCCACCTCCTCACCCCTTCCCCCACCTTTCTGGGTACGTAAGGGGTGGTTGGCTACATTTCGTTGTTGGTCAAGTCCTTGACCCCTATTACAAGGAGCTGGATCGAGGGCCCGGACTCCTTGTGGGCCCTGCAGTAGAAGGCTTGTGTCCCGTCCCTTGAGACCGGCATAGCTCTAGCGTAGGGCTTGTGGTCGTGGGTGTCGTCGACTATGAGGAGGACAGGGTGGTCCCCTACCAAGTGCTTCACTACCTCGGTCAAGCTTGTACTAGCTGTCTAACCCCTTCAGCACGGTCTCGTAGTGCGTCCCCGCCTCTTGGGCTATCTCTGTGGTGTTCCCTCTCGTGGTCGCTCCCAACACTAGCCTCCTTGCGACGTCCTTTCTTACCCCAGTGAAAGACTGGGCTACCTCGTTGATTGCCTCCTCAAGTGCTTTGTAGTACTGCTCCCTTGCCCTCTCCTTGATCATACCAAAATTAAACGCCATAATTGTTAAAAAGTTTTCACGGTTCGCCTACCCTGTCAGGATTTTCCGATAAAAGCTACTCTATTATTTTAAAGTCATAGTCCTCGGCTAGCTCCAGTAAATATTTCTTATTATCATCATGAGTTACGTATCCAGTCGGATTATTGATCGTGACTGTATACAGAAAAGAAGGTCTCACTCCCTTCTTTAATATTTTTTCCAGTTCTTCTACTTTAATTCCTTCACTATCTAGCGGTATCGTATATACTGAACCCCCATAAGAAAATCCATAAGAAAATTTAAGTAAGCTTATAAACCCCTGATAGGTAGGTTCTTCTATAACTATATCTTTATTCATCAAAAAGGATAAGATATAAAGGGCTTCCTTAGCACCACTGGTAAGGACTATATTGTTTTTGTCTGTTTGTATCCCCCGTAATTCTACCAGTTTTGCTAACGCTTCTCGGGCTTCAACATACCCCTCTACGGGACCATATTGCAGAGAACGTATATCTTCTATTACCTTTAATGATGCTTCTTTTATTAGAGGAATAGGAAGTAGTTCAGGATCCGGTATACCAAAACTAAGATCGATCATACCCCTTCAACTGCCGGCAAGCTTAAGTAGTGTTAATTTAAGTACTTCAACACCTTTATAGGCATCTTCAAAATCAGTCCATTCATCAGGAGCATGGCTAATTCCACCCTTACTAGGTACAAAGATCATTCCTATTTTGGTTATCTCTGACATTACTTGAGAATCGTGCACTGCTCTACTGGGCATCTTCATATACTGATATCCTAGCTGGATAACGGACTCCTCGATAGTCTTAACTATTGTTTCATCACACATAGCCGGGTTCTCTATATATGTCTCGTAATTTAATCTTACTCCTTCTTTTTCAGAAACATTCCTCGCATAATCTATAACTTCTTTTCCAACTTCTAACATGTCGTTTCTCGATAGAGATCTAATATCTATTCCTATTCTTACGGAACCCGCTATGACGTTGACCACATTAGGTGAAACTTGAAAGTACCCTACTGTACCTACAAGGTCTTTTCCCCGTCCTAGTACAATTTCTCTCACTTTAGTTACCGTAGCTGAGGCAGAGATCATCGGATCTGATCTCATATTCATTGGAGTAGTCCCTGCGTGAGCTTGCTTACCGTTAAAATTCATCCAGATTCTGTGAACCCCTACTATCCCCGTCACAACTCCTATCTGCTTCCTTTCTACCTCTAGGATCGGTCCCTGTTCTACATGGAGTTCCAAATGAGATAAAATGGTTGAGGAAAACCTCTCTATCACACCTGCGTTTGATCTCTTAAGAAACCTTTCAAGTGCATTTCCAAACGATATCTTCTCATACTTACCTTCAACGGCATGTAATGTGCTCTTATCGATCAGCCCTGCAAAGTATTTACTTCCTGCAAAAGGCATAAAAGCATTACCTTCTTCATCTGTGAAGACCACTAAGGCTATAGGTAATTTAGTCTGTACCCTATCTTCATTTAACTCTCTTATTGCTTCTAGGCCACCTAAAACTCCTAATGCACCATCAAACATCCCTCCATTAAGGACAGTGTCTATGTGGGAACCAGTAGTAATAAATGGTTCTTTAACTTTACCTTCTCTCAAACCAATTATATTCCCTCCTTGGTCTACGTATACTTTTAATTTAGCTTCCTTCATTTTTTCTATTACATAAAGTCTTGCTTCTATATCTGGCTCCGATAATGCTGGTCTAGATACTCCTCCCTTAGGATCTTTCCCTATTTTACCTAAACTTTCTAAATCTGATTTAAGCCTCTCCATTCTCTCACCGGAATCCTATAGACCGGTTTATAATTCGAGATAGCGTTAGAAACTGAAGCCAACGAACCTATAATTGAATTTTCTCCTACTCCTCTCACCCCCAGGGGTGTCTTAGAAGGTGTAGATATTACGTCCACATCCGTTAAAGGTGATTCAACTGCGGTTGGTATTATGTAATCCGCCATGTCAGTAGACGATTCAAATAAAACTTCTCCTAGACCTTGTACAAACCCACCGATAATTTGTCCTTTAACAATCTCACTGTCTATTACGTTTCCTGCATCAACAACAATGTATTGATATATTATTTTTTCACCATCAAATACGGTTAATTGACCTCCTACAGCACCTAAAATTTCTTCAGTTTCATAACACGCGTATCCCTCACCCTTCTCAAGAAATTGCTTAGCTGCTAAATAAGCAGCGTTTCCTGCGGTAGTTAAAGACCTGCTGGCCCACGTACCGTAACCCTCCACTGAAGAATCACCGCATATTACTTCTACTGGACCGTTTACCGTTAAAGTATTTCTCACTATCTTTTCTATAGATTTACATATTCCTTGTCCTAATTCTGTGACACTTGTCCTAACCACTACTTTTCCTTTTTCATTTACTATTTTTACGCATTCCACTCCTTTTATCTCTTCTCCCCGTTTCTTTAGATATTCAGTATTTGGGGCAAAAGCGTAATGGACATAAAGACTTATTCCTACACCTTGTCTAAATTTTTTACGTTTTTCATCTAATTTATCGAGAACTAATCTGAGATTTCCGGCGTCAAATTCCAAGTCTCTTAAATTATTTTTTCTGAATTCTAACGGGTCTACTTTTAGTTCTTTTGAGATCTCATCCATCAACCTTTCGACTACAAAAATAGCTTCAGGTCTTCCAAACCCTCTATATGCACCATAAGGCGGTTTATTAGTGAGGATCGCTCTAACGTTATAATAAACGTTATAAGAGTAAACGTTTCTCAAATGCTTTAAGGTTACAAAGAGGGGAGATAATCCTATCCAAGGAAGAGGGAATGCACCGACATCATACTCTATCTCGTCAAAGATCCACTTTATCTTATTGTTGTTATTATCTTCTACACAGGCTTTTATCTTATGGACTTGAGACCTAGATTGAACTAACATTAAATCCTCGTTTCTGGTCTCCTTCCATTCAAGATCTATACCCTTAGTATAAGAGAGTAGTATAATGCTAACTTCATCAGGTAAAATATCTTGCTTTCCTCCGAATCCTCCACCTAAAGCATACGGAACCACTTTTATTTTTTTAGTAGTCTCTAAGATTTCATATAGAATTTTCTCAACTACTGTTGGTGCTTGTGTCGACATATGAATAAGAAGTGTGTCACCGTAGTTACCCACTTTAAGTTCACGGGGCTGTATATAGTAGGGTGATACCCTATCGAGGCTGAATTCCCTCTCTACCACTATTCCTTCGCACTCGTCTTCAAATGAATTTTTTGACTCATAGATAATATTATCAGGGATATCTTGGTATAATGGCCCATTAGCTTCTTTGTATTCTACTTCCACTTGGTCTTTTTTATCCCATGCAGTGTATTCATCTTCTCCAATTACGATCCCTAATGCATGGCCTACAAATAACGCCTTTCTATCCGCTAAAGGTTTGACGCTTATCCTTTTCATCCCCTCTAAGTGGGCTATGCTGGGTATTGAATAATTTATATCATCTACCGTTATAATATTTCCAGAAAGAGAAAAATAAGCATGGGGGTAGTTAGATCTTACAAATGAAACAAAAGGCATTATGATTACACCGTCTCCTTAGACTAAAACGGGTAACTTACCTGGTATATACATACCAGAGCCTTTTTTGCCCAATACTTGCCCTTCTTCATATACTATTTCTCCCCTTCTGATAGTCATTACGTTCCAGCCTTCCACTTCCAACCCGTCGTAAATAGTGTAATTAATATTACTGTGTAATAGATCAGGTGATATTCTAACCTTTCTGTTGGGGTCTATTACAGCGAAGTCAGCGTCACTCCCCGGTAAGATTGCTCCCTTTTTAGGATAAAGTCCGAATAATTTAGCTGGATTATAGGAGGTTACTTCAACAAACCTTTCCATACTAATTATGTCCTTCTTGACTCCTAAGCCGAAAAGTAACGGTAGAATAGTTTCTACGCCGGGGACACCGTTAGGTATTTCATGGAAGGGAGGGACTTTCTCCTTGTATCTTTTCTTTTGAGCGTCATTATAAACACAGTGGTCACTTCCCACTGTAAATATATCTCCAGATGCCAGTCTGTACCATAATTTCGTCCTCTGTTCATCACTCCTTAAGGGCGGGCTCATGATATATCTATAACCGTCAGGTCTTGTTAAATAGTCTGTATTGAGAACAAGGTAATGGGGTGTGGTCTCGTTGTAAAACTTTAGCCCCTTCTTTCTGTATTCGGACATGATGTCTACTGCCTCACCAGTTGAAGTGTGAACTATGTACATTTTCACGTTCTTACCTATCATACTGGCAATTGAAGCTATCCTGTTTGTAGCCTCTATTTCTAATATATCAGGTCTAGAATAATAATGATATACAGGATCCGCTTTTCCTTCGGAAAGAAACTGCTGTATTAACTCGTATATTATTTCCCCATTTTCAGCATGTATACCTACTACTCCACCATTATCACTTATCTTCTTTATTAGTTGATATAATTGACCGTCTAATAGCATTAGTTCGTTCTTATAAGCCATAAAAAGCTTAAAACTAACCACTCCATTTCTAATTACTTCTGGGATCTGTTCTAGTATTATAGGGTTAATTTCTCTAATAATCATATGTAGTCCATAATCTGACATTACCTTAGCATCAGCTTTTTCCCTCCACTGCTTATACGCCGTCATCAGGTCCTGCCCCGGAGCCGGAGTTATGAAGTCCACTATCGTCGTTACTCCTCCTGCGACTGCTGCTCTCGTACCGTGATAGAAGTCATCAGCTGTAACCTCTCCCATGAAGGGAAATTCCATATGTGTATGTCCGTCAACCAACCCCGGTACAACGTATTTCCCCGAGAGATTAACAGTTTTATCTGCTTGTTCTTGGATATCACCTGATATCTTTACTATCTTTCCGTGTTTCACTCCAATATCTCCTTCAAACGGTCCAGCATGGGTAAATACTTTAGCATTTTTTATCAACAAATCTAAAGACATACGGTGGGTATGTATTTAAATTAAATTATAAGTGTTTTCATTAATTCGTTTATTATTTGTACAAATTTTAAGGTATGTAGGAGACTTTCAAGTTAAAAGTTTATAACTCTCAAGCGTAATAAAATTGGAAATTCTACCAGTTCATCATATGGAATATATAAAAATTGTCTAATAGTTTGAACTTATTATGATAGATCTGTCGGTAGAATTTGTAGGACTCTCCCTTCCTAATCCTTTCATTGTAGGTTCTGGGCCTACAACTGGAAATCCAGAAAAGATAATAAAGGCTATTAAAGCTGGGTGGGGTAGTGTAGTAGTAAAGACAATAGGTGATTCGATAGTTAGAAAGGCGGTAAGGCCTATGTACGGAGTTTTTAAGAGAGGGAGAGATCTAGTGGCGTTTGAAAACCTCGAATTAATAACAGAGGATCCTTTAGAAGCTTGGGACAAGTATCTCAAGGTTATTAAAAGTGAGGTTAAAAACCCCATAATAGTGAGCATAATGGGCGGTTCTGATTACGATGAATGGGTAAAGTTAGCTAGGTGGGTTGAGGAAAGAGGTGCAGGTGCGGTAGAACTTAATTTTGGGTGCCCTCATGGAGAACCTGAAAGAAAAACAGGGGCGTTTATAGGGCAACATCCTGATCTTGTATTCCAATATACTAAAGAAGTAGTGAGGGCAGTAGGGATCCCAGTAGTTGTAAAGCTAACTCCCAATGTCACCGATATAAGCGAAATAGCTAAAGCCGCGGAGCTTGCTGGGGCTAAAGGCGTAACAGCGATAAACACCGTGAATGGGGTCATTGGTGTAGATATAGAGAGAGGGACTCCTCTCCCAGATGTCAATGGGTATACGACTTATGGAGGTATTTCGGGACCTGCTATTAAGCCCATCGGTCTAGCCGCAGTCTCTAAAGTTAGGACTTCGACACAACTGGAGATCAGCGGAGTGGGAGGGATATTTGATTGGAGAGACGGGGTAGAATATATGATGCTGGGGGCAAGTACTGTACAGTCTGTTACATACACGATGATCAAGGGTTTCGATTTCGTAAGAGAATGGGAAAAGGAGCTAGTGTCCTTTTTAGAAAGGAAAGGTTATAGTAGTGTAAGAGACTTAATTGGTATTGCATCGAGCAAGATAACATCATATGAATTTTTGGAAAAAGTTACTAAGAGAAGGACTTCAGTAGATGAGGAGATAACTTCTGTGAGAGGTGAGGTCTATGGTTAAGGTAGCTATGATCCAAATGGGTAGTGTTGAGTCTAAGTCAGCTAATATAAATAAGGCCCTAGATTATGCAGAGAAAGCAGTAAAAGAGGGCGCAGAACTAATCGTATATAATGAATTATTTACTACACAATATTTCCCTGCTATAGAGGATCCAAGGTTCTTTGAATTAGCCGAACCGGAGGACGGTCCTACGGTAAGGACTTTTCAAGAGTTCTCACATAGACATAAGGTAGGAATGGTTATAACAATATTTGAGGAGGATAAGAAGATCAGGGGAACATATTATGATACTGCAATCTTCATAAATAAGGGAGAAATTCTAGGAAAATATAGGAAAACACATATACCTCAGCTACCTGGGTACTATGAAAAGTTCTACTTCAAGCCTGGAAAAGGTTATCCGGTATTTGATTTCGGTGGGTATAAGGTCGGAACGGTTATATGTTATGATAGGCATTTCCCTGAGGGTCCAAGGATATTAGCTTTAAAGGGAGCGGATATAATTACTATCCCCACTACTACTAACTTTTACCCTGAACTATGGGAGCTTGAGTTAAGGGCACATGCTTCATTTAATACAGTATATGTAGTGGGTGTTAATAGGACTCCTGAGGTATTTCAAGGAAGAGAGATCTCTTACTTAGGTAAAAGCTTAGTAGCTGATCCGATGGGAAAGATAGTGAAAGAAATGGACGGCTCTGAAGGGGTTGAAGTAATTGACCTTGACCTTGATTTTATAAGACAAAGGAGAATTAAAGCACCGTTCTTAAAGGATAGAAAGCCGGAAAATTATACGGATATATCGCAGTTATATATCGAAAGTGTGCAAGAATGAACTAATTTTTCTCTTCTCAAAATCTTTCTATTCCAGGTGAATCACATAGTGGAAATCAGGATTTTATTAACCGGTATTACTGTTCAAACTAACAGAGGTTTTCTAATGACCTCCACGGTTACGTTAATTGAAGACAAGGATCTCACTATCTTGGTGGATACTGGTAATTTTGAATCTAGAGATTTACTCGTAAATTCCCTATGTGAAATAGGGTTAAGCCCTGAAGATATAGATGTTGTTGTTCTTACCCATTTGCATTGGGATCATTGTCTTAACGTCGATTTATTCAATAGCTCTCACATTATAGTAAACGAAAAGGAAATGAGAAGTACTGTACTTAGTGGACTATCAGATAAATTAACAGGTTATTTTAAGAATATGCTAAAGGAAAGTAGTAACCTATTAACAGTTAACGGGAATTTCAGTATATCAGATAAAATAGAAGTAATAGAACTAGCCGGTCACACTGAAGGCAGTATGGGAGTTAAAATAGAGTATGACGGTAAAGTAGTGGTTATAACAGGTGATGCTATTCCCAACTTAAGATCTTTTAAACGAGGAATACCAGACTTCATATTTTACGACTCTATAAAAGCTAGAAAAACAATTAATAAGGTAAAAAAAGAATTAAAGCCGGATATAATAATACCCGGGCATGATATTCCGTTTAATTTCAAGGGTAAGTATATTAAAGCTGATGTAATTAATTTCCCTAAGGACAACGCAGTAGAGTTAAGATTCAGGACCGATGAGGAAAAAGATCTTCTAGTTACTGTAAAATATACATCAGATATTATTAGACCAAGCAGCGTAATAAAAGATAGATCAGTATAACAGTTTACTACTTGAATTTTTTATATTATATATACATTAAATTTATATATATAATATAATAAAATAGAAAATTCACTATATCACCTTATCCTTCTTATAGTATCTTTCCTTCTTTAAATAAATTCACGGCTTCCCTTAAAGTAATAAATTCTATGTTGGGAAAACTTTTGATGTATTCTATTAGTTCCTCTAATCTCAGTATACCTTGAACCCTACCGCTTACGTCAGGGTGTATTGTGTAAATCAGTATACCGCTCTTCTCTTTTTTATAATAATAGTCGAAGTGTTCTTTAAATAGGACTTTATAAACTATATCTGGATGAGTCCATCCGTAATTATAGTAAGGATGTTTCATAAACATTTGTGGTGGAAGATCGTCTAAATACCACGACACGGGGAATTCTATTAACCTAGTTTCTTCTCCGAACTCATATGGTTTCATCCATTCATCAGGGTCTTTGTTATAATCAATCTTATACCACTTGTCTCCTTTCCTTACATAATAAGGATGGAACTCGTTTCCCATTAAGCTACTATCATATTCAAATCCCAACTCAATCAACACATTAAGAGTATTTGGACCGAAGTCCCACCAAGGTTGCCTGTTGCCTGTTGGCTTTTCACCGGTCAGCTTATAGATTAAGTCTATATCCTTTTTAAATATTTTCATTTCTTGTTCTAGTGATAATCTGTTAGGATCTTCATGAGAATAACCATGAGTACCTATTTCATGGCCTGCATCTACTACTTTCTTGATCTGAGTTCTAAATGTTTCTATGGAATGTCCAGGGACAAACCATGTTGCTTTAATTTTAAATGATTCTAACAGGTCTAATAGTCTTAATATACCTATTTTACCGGCAAATTCACCTCTGGATAGGTCGCACAGCGAGTCTTGGCCTCCATATGAACCCAACCAGCCCGCTATAGCATCAACATCTATAGTTATAGAAATGTAGTATTTGTCCTGCATACTAGTCGGTATAGTTTGTTTTTACTTTAAATGTATTTTTGCATCTCCAAGGATAATCTTGATCAAATAGGCATAGTTAAAATTAAACTATTGGAAAATATTCATACTATTGCCGGTTAAAGCTTAAATAATATTTAACATTCTCATCAACTACAATGGCTCAAGAAGAAGTGTCTAATGTGAAATTAGATCTATCTGATTACGGACAAGGACAAACTACAGTATCTCCTAAATACTATAATGAAAATTTAGTCCCAGTCCCTAAAGCTCTAAAGAATTGGAATTGGATAAATTATTCTACAATATGGGCAGGCATGTCCCATAACGTGGTCGCTTTCGAGTTAGCCGGTTTGTTGACATTCGAATACGGGGCTCCGTTAGCGTTATTTATCGTAGGATTTGCTTACGGTACTCTACTTATAGCACTTTACTTGAATGGTCATATAGGTGCCAAGTGGGGAATACCATATCCAGTAGCTGTGAGACCGATGTTTGGTTTAAGAGGAGCTGCATTACCAGTTGTGATGAGAGCAGCTGTAGCGTTGTTCTGGTTTGCTGTTCAGACATATGTAGGCGGTACTATAATAGATGCCGTGATATCCATATTTTATCCAGCATGGAAGTCCCTAACGGCAGATATATTAGGGATGCCCGAGCACCTAGCTATCTCGTTCTTTGTATTCTGGTTATTAAACGTCATAGTACTATTCAGAGGAATGAATGAAGTAAAGAACTTCGAATTGGTAGCGGGACCTCTAATCGTGGCGACATTAGGCGGATTATTCGCATATGGGATTGAGAAGGCTCACGGTCTAGGTCCTCTATTTTCGGTAACTGGTTCCGCAACTCCTTCTGAAATAGGACTATCTATCGCTTCAATGGCCGGTGTGTGGGCCACATTAGTGCTAAATATACCCGATTTTACGAGGTTTTCTAAGTCTCAAAAGGATCAGCTTATAGGTCAAGCAATAGGTTTACCTATAGTTGTTACGTTATTTTCCTTTATAGCTGTGGGAATAACATCTACAATGATCTACCTTTATCATATTCCTTCCAGTCAGGCAGTTAATTACGTCAACCCTGTAAACATAATGTATCTCTTTACTGGGAATTCCCTCTTAGCTCTCTTAACGGGCGTAAGTTTAGTAGTAGCTACAGTATCCGTAAATGTAGCAGCTAATATAGTATCACCAGTCTATGACCTTATAGCTCTCTTCCCTAGAAAATTGAAGACTTGGTCGATCTCTGCCGTCGTAGCTGCTATAGTAGCACTGTTTTACGTGCCACAACTATGGTATAATAACGCCTCAACTATTTTCGACCTACTAAACGTGATAGGTGCTGGGCTAGGCGCTATAGCAGGGATAATGATTGCGGACTACTGGATAATGAGAAAAACTAATTTGAGCTTAGTAGACCTTTTCATGCCAAGAGGGCAGTACTGGTATAATGAAGGTATAAATTGGAAGGCTCTATTGTCATTAGCAGTAGCTTTTGGAATTCCTATAATAGGCTTTATAGTACCGGCGTTATCGGCATTATATGATTATGGATGGTATTTGTCAGTCGGCGTTAGCCTACTCTTGTATCTGTTGTTAAACAAAATGGTAAAGAGGTAAAATGTTCAATTTATTTTATCAGCAAATTAATTTTTTATTAAATTTAAATCTTTTTTTGTTTATATAGTTATGTTAAGAATATTAACTAAAGAATAAAATTTAAAATGTTTACAAAATGGTGGAAGATATGATGTTAACATATATTATTAAAGAACTAGAAGATATATTCCCTCGAGACCAATTAATTTTGAGCAAAGAGACATTAGAAAAAGAGGGAAGATCTCCTTATAACGTCTCACCCGCACTAAAGAAACTAGAAAGACCGCCCGATGCTGTAGTAAAAGTAAGAAATGAGGAAGATGTCAGAAAAATTGTAACTTTATCATCGAAGTATAATATCCCTCTCATACCTTACGGTAATAAGACCGGAACACTAGGACAGACTATTCCAATCCATGGAGGAATAATGGTAGACATGAAGGAATTTAAAGGAATAATAGATGTAAAACGAGACAGTATATCCTTATACCCTGGGACTAGGATAATCGACGCCCTTAAGGAATTAGGCAAAGATAATAAGGAACTAATGGTATTCCCGAGCAGTTATCACATTGCTACAGTAGGAGGATATATAGGGGCGGGAAACGTAGGGATAGGGGCTTTTCAGTACGGGTATTTTTATCATAAAGCGCTATCATCTGCTAAAATCATATCACCTAAGGTTGAACTTGAGTTAAGAGGTGAAGCTGTGTTAGGCATTGCCCAAGCCGCAGGCACTACCGGTATAGTGACTAAGGCAGAGTTCTTAACCGTGGATAGAGATGACTGGGAGGAGCAAGTTATCTTTTGTAAAGACGTATCTTGCGTAAAGAATTCCATGAAACTATTGCTTAACGACCCTCTTAAGACGAGGAGAGTCACTATTGAGGATTATGAGACTTTTACGAGGGTCACTTCCAAAGGAGGATGTCTTTGGAATGTAATAGTTTCATCTAAGCTAAAAGTCGGTACAAAGATCGATAAGGTATTTGATGCTATTGCGTTTGCTGCGATATACGTGTACTTTAATAAGAAGAGCCCGTATAGGAGATACCATTACGAAGCCAAATTGCTAGATCTTGAATCATTCATAGAAATATCTAACATATTAAAACATAAGTTAGGTCCTTCTATAATGATTCACGGTGATGTGATGAATATTAAGTCGAAGCCGACGGTTTATGCGGTATTTATGTCTGATATAGATAATTTCGACTTAATAATGAGTATTTTACATGATTATGGTTATTATTACAACCTTCACTCATACCAAATAAATGATTACCATGAAGATTCTTATGTTATGCAAAAAATAATCAAACTAAAAAGGCATGCCGACCCCGCTGACTTACTTAATAGAGGAAAACTAAGATTTTAACTTGTGAGAGGGGTGACCATGAATAAATTAGCTATAGACTTACACTCCCATTATTATCCTAGACCATTAGCGAAAAAGTTAATAGAATCAGGAGTCCTCAATGTAAAAGATGAAAAAATAATTCTCACGTGGAATGGTAGAAGATCAGAGGCAACAAGATCTATAATAGATATAGAAGATAAAAAGAAAGAATTAGATAAATTTCAGATTTATGCTGTTTTATCTGTACCTAATCCGTGGACATATTTCATAAGCGACGCGAGAGAAGAAGTAAAAATAGCTAAAGAATGTAATGATGAGCTCGCCTTTTTATCTAGAAAATTTCCAGATACCTTTGGTGCACTTGCCACTCTTCCGCTAGGTGATATACAAGGATCAATAGAAGAGGCTGAGAGAGCAGTTAAAGAATTAGGACTTTTAGGTTTTATTATAGGTACCGGAATTAAGGGAAAGACCATAGCTGACGAAGATTTTTATGAATTAGTCAAATTCCTAGAAAAATTAGGAAAACCCATCTTTATTCACCCTGGTACTTTATTTATTAGCAATTTTGAAGACGTCATCTCCGTTATAGCTTCGTTTCCCTTTGAGACTACATACGTTTTATTAAAAATAATACAAAAAGGTTATAACCTAAAAATAATAGTCCCTCACGGAGGTGGATTTATCCCATATCAATTAGGGAGGATAAACTTGTTAAAGGAGGTATTTAATATTACCGAATTCAAACCAGAGGATTACATCCTTAACCACTTGTATTTTGATAGTGTATTGTACAAAGACAGTGAAGTTAACTTCTTGGTGAATACTGTAGGACTAGATAAGGTAGTGTTCGGGACAGATCACCCTTTTACTGTTTCCCAGATCGAAAAATCCTTGTCATTTATGAAAAAATATGGAAAGAGGGTATTAATCGATAACGCGATACAATTATTGGGTCTTTAATCATACGTCCTCCAGGCAAAGGAAAAAACAAGGTTATGAAGATTTTGCTAGTTATCGTTTACGTTAGTAATTAACGATTATTGTAAACAATCGTTTTGTGTAAAATTCTAGAGTTTAATGATTTTTAAATATGTTCATCTAACTAATAATAGTATTACTTACATTTACACCCCTGAAAGGGGGCTTACCACCTTCTGGGAATTAGACAGCTGTACACTTATCGGACTGCAATGTTCATGTTAGCCATATACGTGTTTGTTACTATAATATTATACTTAGGTGATATTATAATACTATTAAAACGGTAGAAAGTATGAGGATAGATAAGGAGTTATATGAAAAAGGAGAACTTTATAAGGAAGAGGAGGGAGAAGATGAAGAGTGAAGAAGTCTTAGGAAATATAAATGAAGTTCTATCAACAATGTCCGAGACGAAATCGGACAGGGCAGAAGTGGCGGGGGAAGGATAGGGAAAACAATTCACACGTTATGTCGTTTCTAGGTTTGTTACCAGGGAGAAGGGACGGGAGAGTATTACGGAGGTATTAACGGAAGGTGATACCTCGGGCTTTGCTCTCATAGAGGTAACTAGAGAGTATTGTTAAAAGTTAATAAGTTAAGGTTCACCAAAAACGGACATGGAAAAAGACCTTTATAAGCTCGGAGAAGATTATGTTGAAGCCGGGGTAATTGAAAGCTTATCTGGTCTTCTCCTATCTCTTGCTCGATGCAGAGAAGGATATACGAGGGAGTCTGCTGGGAAGGCTTTCAGTGCGGTGAAAGCGTTAATGAGCGCGATAATAGTGACTAATGAGGAGAAGTTACTTGCTCTGCCTAATGATGACAAAGAGAAGGAGTGGATTAAGAAGAAAGCACACATAGTACCTACCTACAGTATGCTTACTTTATCACAAATGTTAAGGAAAATAGGGGTCGATATCGTAAATCTTGTGAGGGCTGCGTTAGACTTTCATGAATACCAATATAACGGTTTTGAACCAAGGCTTTAGCAAATATAGTAGGAAGGAGGACGTGTTTGCGGATTTAGTAACCGTCGTAAAGGGGACTGAGAGGGTAATAAACACGTATTTCCGTCAATACGAGGTTAAGGAGGTTTCACAAAAAATTGATGAACTGTTAAAGGGATTATCAGGACAAAGTCCATAAATCATATGCAGTTTTCGAAATTTAGATATTGTGAAAGCTTATGAAATATATTAAGAAACGGGTATGGGGCGAAAGACTGTGGGGACGGGCAGCCCTTGTATAGTGTTAGGACGATACAGCTGTTCTATCCACTGGCTGTCGTTGGCCTGCCTCTGTTAGCACTTAAAGGTAACCGTGGCAGTCGGGGAGTGTGGTCTTAGTGTAGTTATCAAGCTATAATTAGACGATGGAAATCTCTACAAATAGTAGGTGCAGAATAACGCCCTATATGCATTATTCTAGACATAGAAATATAAATAGCTCAATGACGACAGTATGTGCACACTCAAACCTACAGTCTCGCTGGGTATAACACCTACCGTGACGACTCAGGCAGAGGCTCTCTGTCTTTAAGGAGTAATAACGTACTCCTTTAGCTCGTTACTGACCTTATTAAAGAGCTTTAGGTCTGTAGTTAGGAGCTTGGACTTTTCCCTTATCGCTAGGTAGAGGAACGCCGAGTCATAAAAGGGCAACTTTTCGCTTACGGCAAGCTTAATAGCGTCCGAAATTATGTCCTCCGTGCTAGTCACACTACAGACATCTTCGATAAAGTTAACGGCGTTCCTTAACTGCCTCAGCGCTATTTCCTTGTCCTCCCCAAATATAACGACCCTCTTCCACGCTACGTTAGACACTTCTGCGAAAGCTAGGTCTAATGTCTTAAACTCTTCATGAGCGTTACTACTAATTATTTCTGCTGTTTTTTCTGAGAAATTATCCCTAAAAAAGAGGGAAGCTATTACGGAAGAGTCTAGTATCAACCTTCTCTGTCCTCCCTTATTAGTACGGAGTTGTCTATGACCTTCATCCCTTTTAAGTCCTTACTACTCTCCTGAATGAACTTCTTAATTAGCTCCTCCCTAACCCTTTCCTCTATGAACTTACTTACCTCCCTCTGCCAGTCTACGTCTACAGACTCCATTAGTTCCCTAAGTTTTTTGGGTATCCGTATACTATAAACGGTAGACATAAATAAATATAAACACCATATTTAAAAAACTTTTATAGGGTGGGTTACGGGGTCTTTAACGACTCTTTTGCGGTTTCTATTTCTCTAGGTAGAGAGAGGTTATCACATTAAATATACATTAAATTAATATTTAAGGCTTAAAGTGAATGGTTAATAATTCAGTTTACACAGAATGACCTTTGTGTACCGTATTGTTTGACCGTCTAATTATACTAATTTAACGGGGATACTATAATCCGCCAAGGACTTATGAAATACCTAAAAAATGAAGCTCAAGTCTTTATTATAATTTGAAATATTTTAAGGAAAAAATAAATATAATTCTATACTATATATATAACCCAATACATGTTAAGCATTTAATGGTAGTTATACATGGTGAGTTAACCAGGGTCCTTCCACGTGTCCTTTGGAATTGTAATTTCTCTCAGATATGGAGAAGATGTTAAGAGGAGGTTTTACACGTTCTAATGCGAATATAGAAATATAAATACCTTAGTGGCGACACTAAGGATCATACGAAGAAGTAATCCAAATTATATAACAAGTATAGAGGAAAATAAGAATAATTGTAATAATATTACAGTTACAAAAATTTGAATTAAAGGGGACGGAAAGATTTGCCCCTTTAAGGCGGAATTGGATAGCCCTTATATTCGTATACCTCTTTGCCGTGAATACTTCTAGTGACGTTAATGACGCTCTTCACTAACCCGATTGAGGGCTTAATGGGACTTTGGCAGGGGCTACTACCACCCCCACCTTCTCTTCCCTTAAGGGACTAGGTGTAATTGATGAAAGTCCCTCTCCTTTCAGATGGGATCGGGTCTCTGCCCGCTCGACTGTCCACGAATAGCATTTACGTATAACCCTTACATATGATATGTTTTATCGATTATATGTGTGTTATTACGTACTCCGCGATCGAAAATTAGGAGTTTTTGATTATTTAACGTAAAGTTGTGTATAAGTATCTACGTAAACATTTAGGGTAATACCCTGCTGATAGATTTTTTCAACAAATGCTACACGAAATGTAGTCCCGAACAGGTGGTGGGAACGGTGAGCCCTCTGGGGGGACCCTTGTCCCTTCCTGAGAGGAGAAGAAGCCAGCTTACTCGGATAAACAGAATCACAATAGGCCCGTGAATAGACCTAGTAGCGATACACCTATTATTTGGCATAATAAAATTTTTGTTAGTTTTTAGTTTTTATAAGGATAAAGTTTAAATAGACGTCTGTTTACTTCCTCTCAGGAACCAAAAAATGAAAACGTACACGGAAGAAGTCCTAGTACCTGCATCTAGGGAGAGAATAATACGTTGGCTATCAGACCCATTTCTAATAGCTGGTGTAATAGGGCACCTTAGCATACTCCAAGTATACGACCCCAAGACACAGAGTTACGTGTCCCCTTCATTACTGTCTGGGTACTGTACTAGGTTCAAGGTGATCTACATCTTCGGGACAGCTGACACTAAACTATATACTGTTCTGGGGGAAATGAGGGGCCCCATTTACAACCCTTCAGGGATAACCTATGAGGGGAATACGAGTGACGGCAAACTCAAGTGGAGCATTAATTTCCAAGTAAGGGTTATGAAGACTCTGGAGTCCCTGGTGAGGGCCTCTGTCAGTGCTGAATATGAGATGTCCCTATTGGACAGGCTTTTCGATAGGTCGCCATTAGCCCTAGCGGAACACATAATTAAGGATCACCTCATACCCTATATTAAGTACTATTTTAAGCCTAGCGATACGGGTCAGTTAGACATAACACCTACAGTATTATACGTGAGCGAAGGGAGTCTAAGCGAAATAATTCCCATGGTACTGAGGGAAGCTGTCGCAGTGCAATACGGAGTGGTGACAATAGAGGGGGATGGGATAAGGGGGAAGATCCTTATCAAAAACGGGAGGATCGAGAGGCTGAATGTAAACTATGAAGAGAACTTGATAACAAGTGAAGAAGCCCTACCTCAAATTAAAAATATACCGAACAGTGCTAAGGTGACCCTCTTCAGCGTTGACGTAGACACAGCGGTTATGACGATACTGGAGAGGGCGCACGGTGACGGACTAAAAAGGGGAGATATACCTAAGGACGGTAGCATTATGGGTAACCAGTAGATGTCGTGAGAGTCACGGCCCAGATGAAGGGTAAACCGGACAAGCCCCAAAGCTATAGCATGGGTTAGGGTAGTAATTTTTGTGAACTATTGGATGGTTACATCAGTCCAGAAGTAATATATAATACTTAGTTAGATATCATGGGAAAGACCTCGTCCTGCTTGGCTGATAGATCCGCTTTACAGCAGTAGTGCTCTTGCCCTTTATTAACTGACCGAGTAGCATTTTACGTAAAATCCTTAACAAATAATATGTTTTTATTAACTGACCTAATAATGCCTAGTATTTTTAGATTAAATTATCGGCTCTTAAGGTATTTAACGTAAGATAAGTGATAAGTATTAATAAAAATATTGAGGATAGCGCTCGAGCTGTCATGATTTTTCAATAAACACTAGTGGGTAGTAGTACCTCTAGGTAAAATCGTTGTGATTGAAATGTTTGATAGTTTCGTCATTAAGCTATGAATTGCACATGAAATGAATTTCACTTAATGGTAACGATTTAGGAAAAGGACTCAACACGCCTTAGGTACTGTGGAGACATTATAGCTCAGTGACGACACTATATCTGCTTTCTAAGCGCTAAAAGGCAAGCCCTTATTATCTTGCTTATTAAATATGTTAGCCAGAGAGAGCGGGTCGGGATAAAGAAACCATTGAATGTATCATTACTAGGGTATTCATATTTCTCTAAAATTAATATTTAGGAACCATAAAACGTTTTCATATTACAGTCTCTTTATAAAGAATTTTACTGATTAGTAAGTTTATACCTTAATGATGGCACTATAAAACCATTTAAGTACGAGAAAATCATAAAATATAACTTCTCCAAGGCAGAGGGAGAGAAATAGGGGATATAACGACCAAGGTCGGTACTAAATATCGTAAAACTCTATGAAAGTCATATCCTCTTACGTGCTCACCCTCTCAATTATCTCCCTGGGTATTTCAACAGATTTCCACGCTTTCGGGTTAATTGCGACCTGGACCAAGTACCCCTCGGTAGTCACTTCTCCCTCCCTCAATATTTTCAGGTCGAACCTCATCGCCTTATTAGAGAGGACTTTCGGGCTCAGTAACACGGTCAGGGTATCCCCTAGTTTCACCGGCCTGCGGTACACGGCGTGTGACTCCACCATTACAAACCACAGTTCATCACTGACGTTAGGGTACGGTACCCCTACCCTCTCTTTAAAGAACTTCTCGATCGTGTTGGTAAAAAAACGGTAATATGCAGCATAATGTGCTATCCCTTGTGCGTCTGTGTCGTATATCCTCACTACGTCTTCAAACACGTACTCTAAACCGGCCATAATTATTTAGTATAACTGTACCTTAATAGTTTTTCCAGGTGATTAAAGTCAAGGGCAGACCGGCTTGAGGGCTCTCTCCTACACTTACGTCGTTTCCGGTCGTACTTGTCGGAAAAACCGTGCGGATAATTACTAACTTGAGCACTTACCTTAACATATACGTACGGTCTTACGTCAAGACGTCGAGGTTTCAAAGTACATACGTAAAGGTAGATAGTACCATGATGTGTTGAGTAGACAAATGTTAGACTTAAAGTACTATACAAAACCTCAAACTGGTTCCATAATTGCTAAAAATTACTTCTTTCTCTTCATTAATAATATACCTACTACGGCTATAACTGCTACGGCGACTATTATCACGACTATCACAAGAGGAGTTGAAGGGGTTGCTAAGCGCGTAATAGTTGGTGGGGGCACTGGTGAGGTCTTTGATAACGACCTTACCAAGCTAGCGACTATTACAGGGTTAGGGAATGCCACCTCATAGAGTATTATCACAGTCTTTCCAGACGGGTAGGAGTGTACTTTGAGCAAGTAGTACTTGTAGGGATCCACTTTGGTTAAGTAGAGCCCAGGCTCCTTTAGGAACGTGTACAGTGGCGGAACACTCACATTCCCTACGTTTACAGTCCCCCTGATAGTACCGTTACTGTATAAGAAGGCGAGTGAGAAGTTACCGCTCTTGTTTAACAATAACACGTAACTTGCTGGGACGTAGTCCGACACGTTTCCGTCAAGTATGTAGTTTGTCACCCCGCCCTGATAGACATCAGTGATGTTGGAGCCCTTTAATGTAGGGTTGATCACGAGCAGGTATTTCCCGAAGTCATAGACGGTATCGGTCAAAGTGACAGAACAGTTAAGTGTGTGACCGCCCGGGTAAGTCACCTCTTCTACTCGCGACATCACCGGTACCCTAGCGACGAGTGTTAGCCCGGTACCGTTATATTCTCTGACTTCGATTTCATGGGATCCGTGTGTCAAAACGTACAACTTACCGCCTATGTTTAAAAGTTCCCAATTCAGTGTGATATTCATGAGGTTTATCTCCTTATTCACTTCACCGTCCTGTAGGTCTACCCCCACTATCGTAGTGTTGACCCTTGCATTTACGGGCATAACTGGCGGTAAAGGTGTAGTGACGTTCATGAGGTAGAGTTCGTCACCTATAATTGTCGCAAAACCTTCTTGTGCCGGAGACGCAGTTGTAATTGAAAGGGCTAAAACTTCTGCCTCTGACGTAATATAGGGGTTACTCACGTTATATCCCTTACTCCATATAACCTTACCGTCGTAGGAGAAAAGTGTGAAGTTTATGAATACCTTCGGTGGGGGTTCGAAGTAATTTAAATACGACAAGTTCATGGAGGCTATCAGTACACCCTCTTTTAACTGTAGCCAGATTAACGGTATCGAGTTTATTAACGTAATGTTAGTAGTGTTAAGGATAAAAGTATAGTTAAAGTAAAAGTGAGGGAAGACTAATGCAAACTTTGTCAACATCATCGCAGACAAGTTAAAGAGCTGTCCCTGCGGCCCTTTTGCATAGCTCAATAAACCGTCCACACTCTGCGTATTGACGAGCCTCAGGCCCCTGAACACGTATACGTTAGTTTGATAAGCAGGGTGGGACACGGAAGACGTTTCGGAGTCCACTAAGGCGTATAGTTCTCCGCCCTTTACGAACGTATAAGCGAGTATAATACTCTTTACCGTGGACTTATACAGTGATAAGCTTTCCGTCTTGTTCAAGAAGTAAATGCACAATGTGGACGCTTGCTGTTGGTTTGCATATGTAAAATTACTGTAACCAAGTACCAGCACTAAGCCGTGGTCGTATGGTGTCATAGAGTATATCGATACTGAGGGTGAATTTACGGGAAGACTAGAGACCTTCTCGAGCACCGGTGTCGCTTGTGCGGTCACTAGTGTCGGCAGGAAGAGTAGTATAAGAAGTAAGGGGACTGAGTACTTCTTCTTCATTATTATTAATAAGCGGAGGTGTCTTCCTATAAGGTTATTCCTAATACACACTGTCCTGTGATATACCCTTTTAAGCTAAAGTTTTAGATGAGTAGACTGTAATTATGTGCTTTGTGTTCTAGCTGTATTAGCCGGGAAATCCTGTAATATAACTCGAAACACACTCAGGTTAAAAAACTCAGTGCAGTACCTAAGAATAGAGTATCCCCATTTCCCTTTTCACCGACGTTACCAACACAAGTCACTTACAGCACTCTTTCGCGCCTCTGCGCGATCGATAATCGTTTATCCTAAACTCTCCTTTAACTACCATTACACAGTGTTATGTTACGGTAATGGTAAAAATGAACAGCATTTATTCTATTTTGCCTTAGGTAATAATACCAAACTACCGGTAATATTGATAAAGTTTTAGACTCATGTCGGTTTTATTGAAAAATGTGAAGCCTGAAAAGGGCTGGGCACTGCTAAGGGTGAACCGGCTAGCTGGGGAGCTCGCCGGCCTGATGGGCGTGGAAGAGGACTCCTAAGGCCTGTTGAAAACCTTTAGAATGCGTTAAAGTAGGATAACTGCTATTACAGTTATTTGCCTCGAATCTATGGCTTAAAAGGGCCAGTCATAGAGCGGTATGTATTAGGAATAACCTTATAAGAAGTCCTCAATTTACTAGTAAATATGCGTGCAAACATCTATGACTTGAAAAGGAGCCTGATGAGGGTCAGTACCCTCTTCGTCATTATTTTATTCTCCATAATCTCCGCTGCATTTGCAGTGCAGTTCTTTACGCATAACCCCTTTGGGCAGACGCTCTACGGAGGCTACCCTTATCAGGGTGTAAACCTCATAGGTATCGCGACTTCACACTATTACCCCTCTAACTCCACGTTTTTGATTACGGTTTACGGTTACGCGTTTAACAACCAAGGGCAGCCTATAAGCGGTACCGTGGAGGTGAAAGTTTTAGGGCCCAATAACGCCCAGTATGTCAAGTCAATAAGTGTAGACGGGGTATTTAACGCCAGCTTTTGTTTCAAGGTACCACCAGCCCCTTCCAGCCCAGCCCCACCTGGGACACCCATTTACTTTGGCAACCAAATCTCTGGTACCGGCTTCCAGCCCTCTCCTCCCATCATACCGTACCCCTCTTATATCCTGGTCCTCAGTAGCGGGGGAGTAAATCGCATGCAACAGTTCTTTAACACTAACTCTACCTCCCCGGTAATAGCGACGAGTGAGGTCTGTTACACTAGCGCGTCTATTTCAGGGGACAAGTCACTGGCGTTTGTACAAATGGGTAAGGCGATAGCCCTTAGCAACGCTAACGGCGTAGTGAAGGTAGTGTTCTATAACCAGAAAAAGGTACTGGGGGAGCAGACCTTCAGTGTGGTGGCTTATAAGGTAAAGGAGCTAGACATTAACGCGCCTTATAACACCACCGCTGTTAAGGTCTTCTTCGGTAACTCTTCGAAGGTAAGTGGGTATTACCAGTACACCGAGTTAGGGAATAACTTAATGAGTTATTTCTATTCCCTCGTATTCCTACTGTTAGAGATCTTGCTACCGCTCTTTGTGATCTATCTGGGCTACTCTTATTTCGCCGAGCCCAGGGGGAGGGGGTCTTTGGAGTTCATCCTTTCGAGGCCCGTTACTAAGACGGACATTTACGTGAACCGGTACATCGCCAACGTGGTCACTGTAGGGGTCGCCTCGTTCGTCCTAGTCGCGGTGTTCTACTTGGTCGTGTACTTTTACTCCCAATATATGGTGCCCCTTTACGTAATCGTGTTGAACTGGCTGGGGCTGTTCCTCCTATTAACTACGTACTTGTCTATCGTGTACTTTACGGGAGGGCTCTTTAAGTCGAGTAATTACACGATCCTGATAGGAGGTCTGTCGTTCCTAATCGACTCGTTTTTATTCCAGATAATGGGCTTTATGCCTAAATACTATTTCATTAAATATTACGTCCAGTTCGCTTCGGTCAACGAGGCCATAAAGCACTACATCATGTTGCAAGGGGACAGCTTCAGCGTACCCCTCTCGTTATTGGCGTCGCTGTCATGGGTCTTTATACCCTTCCTACTGGGCCTATTGGCGTTCAAGAAGAGGGACATATGAGCGGACGGAGACCTAGAGCCTAACTATTTTTCGTGTTACCTTTTTTAAGCTACCTTTGTGGCCCTTTTTTCTGTCAGGTTGTGCTTTCGTGGACGAATAATACCACGCCAAAGACCGCTGGGTAAGGTGGGGCGTCATATCTCTTTTTCCCTCCGAGTCTTTCACGGCTCTCTTTTGCAATCCCTATTCGTCTAAGTATACTAAGTTATTAACCCGTCACCCTACACTTTTATACATACAATGTATCAATATTGTTAAGTGCATATTTAATAGGGCTAAAAAAAAAAAGAAAAACCTTTCAGGAACTCAGGTACCTCCACGATAAGACTATGCCTATCCCTGACAGTATTACCGCAAACAAGACCAAGTAAGTGAAGTCCAATACTAAGTTAGTGTTTATCCCCAACAACATCCCCCTTACTACAGCGTTTGAGTACGTCAGCGGGTTTACCTCCGCCACGGGCTTCAACCAGAAAGGCATCGACTTTATCGGGTAAAACGCGTTGCTGGTGAAGAGTAAGGGCAAGTTCAGTAGGTTCATTATCGCCATCTGTGACTGCCACGAGCTAGCCCTTATTGCTAGCATCAGGAAGAGCGACGAGAGCCCGAAGGACATCAGGAAGAGCCCCGCATAGGCACCGAGGAAGTCCATAGCGTTTATGCCCGGGTAGAAACTCATACCCAGAAGTACCCCTACGGCTAGCACAATTGTAGCTTGCACTAACGACCTTATCACCGAGGAGAGGACTTTACTTATTATTATGTTCCCCCTAGGTACCGGAGTGGTCAGGAGCCTGTCCAACACGCCCAACCTCCTGTCCCAGACCATCGACATACCGCTCTGCATTGAAGTGAACAGTACTATGAAGGACAGCATACCCGCAGCTAGGTAGGAAAAGTAATCGGTAGTCCCGAAGGTCTGTTTGAGTATTTCTGTGCCTATCTGGTCTATTACACTTTTAGGTATAGTGAGGCCGGGGATCGCTAGGGAAGTACCTGAGAATAAGCTCTGCAGGTTCATCGCCTTTCCGAACAGTGCTATCCAGAATATGGGCTGTATAATGGAGAGTAATAACACTACCGGTGCCTTGTACCACTTCTTAAGCTCCCTGTTGGTCAGGGTCCAGAGCCCGTGAGCGACGGAACTGTTTACCCTTTCCCTCTTCTGTATTTCCTCCACCATGTTTACCCCCTCGCTCTCCTTAATGTCCTCCTCATCATAAACGCCTCCTTAGAGTCCCCTTCTTCGTCCCTCATCTTCCTCCCCGTATATTCCATGTACACCTCGTCCATTGTGGGTTCAGTTATCGCCATCTTGGAGACCTTTATACCGTTCTTCAACAGCCCCTCCAAGATACGTGGTGCCATCTCTTCCCCTTCCTTCACCTTCACCCTCAGTTCCCCGTCTACCTTTTTGACGTCTAGTACGCCCTCAAGTCCTTGGAGTACCTTAACCGCCGCTTCGTCGTTAGTGGTCACTAACGTCACCACGTCACCGCCTATGCTCTCCTTTAATTCCTTAGGGCTACCTATAGCGAGGATCTTACCGTGGTCTATTATAGCTATCCTGTCGGCGTATTGGTCAGCCTCTTCTAAGTAGTGGGTAGTCACGAAGATGGTCATGTTATATTCCCTCTTGAGCTTCATGATGTAGTCCCATATGGCCTTCCTCGTCTGCGCGTCAAGCCCGACAGTGGGCTCGTCCAAGAAGAGGACTTTGGGCCTGCTGATAAGTGACATAGCTATTTCCAGCCTCCTCCTCATACCGCCTGAGTATGTCTCCACTTTCCTGTTCATAGCTTGTCCCAGTTCTACCATCTCCAGCAATTCCCTGGCCCTCTCCTTAGCTACTTCCCTGTCTATCCCGTACAGCCCGGCCATCATCATCATGTTCTCCCACCCGGTTAAGTCTTCGTCCGCGGTGTACTCTTGAGGGACTACGCCTATAGACCTCCTCACGTTTGCGGGGTCCTTCACCACATCGTAACCGTTCACTATAGCCGTCCCTTCTGTGGGCTTAAGGACGGTGGTCAGCATCTTTATAGTCGTCGACTTACCGGCCCCGTTAGGCCCTAAAAAGCCGAAAATCTCCCCTTCTTTGACCTCGAAGTTTATGTGGTCTACAGCTACGAACTTGCCGAACGTCTTGGTCAAGTTTACAGCCTTAATAGCTTCAACCACCCCTCACCACCTCCTCGATCTTTTTAAGGGCCTCAGTTATCCTTTCCTTATAGGGGGAGAGCTGTGACTTGTCTACTTCCCTGAAGAATGAGGAGAGCCCCTCTAACTCATCTACAGCGTCCGCTACGCTGTCCCTGTGCTTTAACGGGAGTATTTCCTCGATCTCCTTTACCCCTTTCTCAGTTATAGTGTACCTATCACCTACCCTCTTTATTACGCCCTCCTCCTCCATCTTTGCTAATAGCGGGTAGACAGACCCCGGTGACGGTTTCCAGAACCCCCACGTCATCTTATAAATGTCGTCAATTATGTCTATGCCCCTTTTAGGTGACTGGTAGAGTAACCACAATACCATCGACCTGAGCCTCCCTCTTTGTTTCGCTATAAGTTCACTCATAATATCGATATCGATAGGAAACTATTTAAAACTATCGAAACCGATAGTAAAGGAGTTTTGTAAGCGACATAGTCGAGGCTTTTATCTCGTCCGGTTTTTACCAGACTTCCCAGAAAACGAGACGGGTGCTATACCCAGACAGTAGGTAAAGGGCGATGGTGCCGTTAGTATAAGGATAAAAATTAGCTTTCTAGAGAATAAGGCTTAGCCCTTTAGTACGTGATGAGGTATAACTCCCCTCCCCCCATTATGAAGAACCGGGTGGTCTTCTAACTACTGGAAGGGAATTAAAAGTGAGGGAAGCAGGGGCCATGTGTTTATTGTACCAAATTCGGTTTGTGAACGGGCAGGCCATTTAAATGTTCAATCCGAATTTCCGTTTTAAAATCTTTAACTTAAAATAAGGGTCTGTAACATCTCGAATTGTAATTTCTGCACCGGTATAGGTTAAGACATGCCAATCCCCAACTTCTATGGTGTTTTGGTTATTATCGGTATCGCTTTCACTACTATTTACGTCTACTCGCCTAACGTTTGTAACGTCTATTTTGCCTACTTCATTCCACGTCACTACCAATTCTCCTATAATGGGTACAGGTGGCGTTCTTTTTAAAATAATAAATCCACCAACGATTCCATAAACGGCCATCAATATAACGATTATCGTTACTATGTGAAAGTAGTAGAACGTGAACGCAATGTGTTTAATGACCTCCTGATAAACGAGAAATACTACTATACCCACGATTATGACTGCTTCAGGGATACCTATGTATTTCAGAATTTTAGTAAGCATATTCCTATATCTCGATAAGATTTGATCAGCATTGACCACCCTATAGATACCCTCAGGAGAAGCAGCGTACATGGTATAGTGCGAACCTAAAGCTAAAAGACCGCCTTGACCCCACGAAAAGTTAAGTAACATTACCTCGTTCCGATTGAGATTTCTTATACGCGATGACATGTTACATAATATTGGAGGATCAAATTATATAAATATTTTTATTAGTATTTCCCCTTGGACGCTTGGTAATAATTCTTTAAATAATACTCAGTCTGGCGCTAAAGTACAAGTCCTCATTCGTCTCCCAGTAAGCGCTTCACCGTACATCAACGGTGCTTAATATGGGTCGTTAAAGAGCCTTTAGGCATCTTCGTAGTCGTTTACCTGAAAGGTCTGCCTACCTTTCTCTCAATATGAAAATTTTTACATGGGGATTATGCCATGGTATAAACTCAATTATATATATAATTATTAATAAATAAAAATAAAAATTTTTACCTTAAAAAATTACTTTTTCCTTGCAAGAATTAAGACTACTATTACGATTACTAATACCACCACTACTGCTAACACGATATATGGGGAAACGGCAAGAGGAGCCGCTTTATTATTATGGGTTGTCGTGGGGGTCGAGGTGCTCTCAACAGTCGAAGTAGACGTAACTCTTGAAGTCGTAGTAGAGGTATGGTTGACAGTTGTCGTCGAGGTAGTTGTCGTTGAGGTAGAGGTCTGTGTGGTAGTAGGTGTAGACGTATTGGGCACTGTAGTCGTATTCGTATAGGTCTCTGTCGCCGGTATGGACGAGGACTCCTGCGGTATACCTTGGGCCGAAATTATTGTTACCGTGCCTTGGTTCTCGTTAGCGATGAACACTTGTCCCTCACTGCAGCCCACTAAAGTAGGGTATAACCCCAATGGGAGTGAAGACACGTTTTTGTAGTCATTAGGGTTCATTATACATAAAATTCCCGGCTCTACTAAGTACAAATATCCCTTATAGTACCCTATTGAGACGGGACTGTATTGAAGAGAGACGTTCTTAATCACTTGGTCATTAGACGTGTTGATTATTGCCAAGTGTGGATGTCCGTAAAAGAACCCGTTATATGACACCAGCCCCACATAGAGTAAGCCGTCTATAACGGCCATCGTCGTGGGGTGGAAATTGAGCTTTATCGTGGAGACGACTTTAGACCCGTCAATTTCCGTTATTGTATTAGAGGGGAAGAACGCGACATAGACGTAACCGTTCTGAGGGTCGTATGCCATAGAGTAGTCCCCAGGGTAAGGCTCATCACCCACATGGAGGGTCCCAATTACGCTACCGTTATTAGGGTTTATCACGGCCACTTGACCACCACAAGGCTCGAGCGCATATAATAGTCCTTTAACTGGGTCATATATTAGGTCTGATGCAGAGTAAGCTAAACTAATGTCCTTTACGACCTCACCATTATTCGGGTCTTCTTCCACCAAACACGGGTAAGAGGAACCTGCAGCGACATAAATGTACCCGTTATTAGGGTCGCACGCTAGGGCCTGCGGTGCTGGTACAGTAGGCAATACTTTGACTACCTTATCAGTGGTGGGGCTTACGACATAGAGCGTGTTTGAATTTTCGTTGACGATGTATAATTCATTGGTGACTTTGTCATAAATTCCAGAACTATCAAATACGTCTATCCCGATACCTATATACGAGCCGTTGTTTGGGTATATGATGAACACTGTGGATGGTAGAGAAAGTAAGTAGAGCTGGCCGTTACTCGGGTTAACGATTATACTCGGGTTGACTACTACACCAGACAGACTCACAATTGCTGTAGGGAATAGCACGGCCATTGACACCTTTAAAGTAGTAGTATTAAAGGTGAATAACGCTTTTAAGCCGATCGTAAAGTAGACGTCCCCGTTATACTCGTCATACGCGATAGACGAGCCGTTAGTGAGCGGATAAGTCAAGCATACTATTTTCTCGAATCCTAGACTTGTAAGGTTTAAGACCGCTAAATAATAGTTAGTGGCCCCGTTAGAAGTGTTTTCCGTAAGGGCGTACACTTCCCCGTCCTTAGTGTTCACCGAAACGGAGTAGATGTAGTCCCAAGGGGTAGACTTGTTTAGGGCAACTTTAGTCCCGCTCATTTCGATAATATAACTCGGTGTGGCCACTATTACGTCCCCGGTGACCGGGTTCAACACCATACTGGTAGGTGCGTTAGTTAAGGGTATAGACGCTATAGTGCTTTTCTGATCCACTACTATTATAGAGCCTTTTTCCCCGACGTACAAGTAACCGTTGTCCGGGTCGGCGACTACTATGAAGGGGTTACCCCCAACATGGATAGTACTCACCACTAAGCCTTGTTTAGCGTTTATTACACTTATTGTCCCAGACCCGTTGTTTGACACATACAACATACCGTTAGCAGCTGATACGTAGGTAGGGTCTTGTCCTACCATAATAGTAGAGACTATAAGGTAATCAGTAGGGTTTAAGACGAGGACCTCGTCTTGGTATGAGCTGGTCACGTAAATATAGCCTGTATCGTTGCAATAGGCGATAGAGGAGGGTTTAAATCTATTACAAACATACGTCGCGTTGTTTACGAGCTGGTTCGAGTTCAGTATTAAGGTCTTTTCATAGAACTCCGGTGTGGGGGAGGCAGCCACGTTCACTATCAGAAGTTCAGACAAGACTAATATGGCCGTAATGAGGCCCAGTAAGACTACACTCCTCTTCATAGCAACTACTCTGGTCGCGTAATAATAAATTTTACCCAAATAATATTACTTGTTTGGTATTTTATGAAGACTCCTAAGGCATTTGAGGGCAGTCCACGTCTTTTTTGCAATTTCTATTTGTCTAATTGTAGTTTTTAGATAATAGTAGGGCCGTTCATAGGCCCATTGTAATTCTAGTTTGTCTTATTGGAGTGGTATTTTAAATGTTAATTGTATGTCAAGTGAAATTAATACTATACTTTGTCAGGGACTAAAGGGCAAGCTCCCACACTCTGTCCAGCAAATTTTTACCCCTACGCTAACGGCAATGTTGCCCTTTGTTAACTGACCGGGTATAAAAAGCTAACAGGAGGGGTAAAGATGGGTCATGACTTTAATTAAACGGGACATATGACTAGTATTTGGGTTATTTATACAAAGGGTTATATACTAAATTCAATAGAGGGTATTCCAGTTTGCAACGGAGACGTGAGCGACCCTAATAGTAATTATTAACTGGATATGTACGTGCTAATGTTAATTCACGGGTCATGTAAAAGCGTAAGACGGTGTGTTTATGGTTTATCCAGCTAGAATAATTTTGTACGCACTTTAGTTATTTACCTTAAACTACTAATCAGGGAAAAGTGTCCTAATTTGTAACTAATGCCTTAGCAGCCTAAAAATGAGGTTCTCGTACTGACGTAGTAGTATACCTAGGCCACGGTGCTCAAAACTCCTCATAAACGTCAATGAACTTCATATACCACTCCTCAAACTCCTTCCTCGTCACGACGTGTAGCTCTAACGGGTCTCCAAACCCTATCCTCTCCTTAATCCTGGACGAGATTAAAGCTTTGTCCCACACACTCGCTGCCTTATCGGTAATCATCAGCACGTCAATGTCACTGTCCACCTTGTAATCCCCCCTCGCCACAGAGCCGAACAGGATTACCCTGCACGACGGGTCTACCTCTTCCATACATACCCTCTTTATCTCCCTTACATACTCCCTAGCATGGGCTAATATCTCCTTCCTCTTACTCCACCATTTATACGATTCCCAATACACTGAGGACCCCCTTG